>NZ_JAHZMK010000016.1:0-73758 GCF_020387775.1 Photorhabdus antumapuensis | reverse complement strand
AAAGCGGGTTTATGAATATCAGTCAATGGCGTAAAGTAATTGACAGAGCCCGCCATCATGTTTGCAGCATTAGACAAGACTGAACGAGAAATACGGTTTAGTCCGTTGAGATCGGTTACCGTATAAAGCATGGCAATATCGCTGTCCCTAACGTAGGCTGAGACATTCCCTGACGCCATAGTTGATACCATGATTTTAGGCAAACCGATCGGCAGGCTTTGCATAGCCGGAGTAATCAGCTCTGTTCCGCCTGAGCCGCCAATACCAATTACCCCCGCAATATCGTCGATTGAACTGGTCAGGAAATTAGTGAGGGCGACAGACATCGCTGTTATCGCTTTATTCTGTACGCCACAAAAAACGGAGTCAGCGCCAGCGGGATGATACTCAGCCACCTGAATTGAATGAATATCTATCTTTTTATTCTGATGATTTTTCCTGGGAGTTGATGTAGACACATCAATGATGATTGAATCAACTCCTGCGAGGTGTAAACAACATTTCAGCCAGGCCAGCTCGTCCAGTTTGGTGTCTGCTGTGCCAACGATAACCACAAATCGTGTCATAGTGTTCACTCCATGTGGCATACCCATTCAAAGACAAATGTAAACCTATTGTAATATTTTACAACATGCAAGTTACTTTTTATCATTGATGATATTTTTTATTGTGAATGCTATACGGTTAAAATTTTAAGGGGGTTAAATGATCCTGTTTGATGAAGAAAAGCTGTCACCCGTCCGGCGTCGTACCCTGGAACGTATCACTCATTCAGCGCTGAAGTTATATCGTGAAAAAAAATTTCCTTCTCCTGAAGAGATTGCTCATGAAGCGGAATATGCGAAGGTCACGTTGCGCAGCTACTTTTCAACCCACAGTGATTTTGTCGAATATGTTGTAAAACAAGTCATTGGGTCATTCGTTATCCCCCCTATGGGTAATGATGCAGAGGAAAATATTGAGAAATTATTAAGATGGGGCTATGAAGAAATAGAAGCCAATGAGGCGCTGATGAGGGATGCTTTACGCATTTCTCAGTTACGCTGGCAGGAATCTTTATCCGGTGAAGGTAACCCCGAACGACCCGTTTTGAAGAAAAAAAGTAACCGTAAAGAGACACTTTCTACGGCGTTAGCGCCTCTAAAAGGTCAGCTTAAAGATGACACAATACATAAGATTATTATGTTGATTTCCGTTTTATATGGAACAGAGGCGATGATTATTCTGAAAGATACTTTTGGTTTAGAAAATGAAGAAATCATCAACTTAACGAGTTGGGCTGCAAAGTTGATTATTCGGCAGGCCATTAATGAGGAGTTAAAATAATCAGCAGATCATCTTTTAACACAAAGGGTAAAGAACCGGGCACAAGGCCCGGTAAATTCATTGCCGTTCAACAGAGATGCCCGGAGGCCATTGTAACTTCGGGGATATTTGATTTATTCATTCAGAGTTTCCCTGCTATCATCAGCGCTGCATGGATTGTTTTAAACGGTAGCAACAGTGATAAAGGAGCATCCAATAATGGAACAGCACCATATCCCGCATACCAGTGAGCGACACGCTCATTTTTAGCATCAATCAGCAAAGCAATCCCACCTATCTGAGCTGCAACTAACAGGCTGCGTCGCCCAGCTGCAAGTAGTAACTGCCCACCAAGTCCTTGTCCCTGTTCTTATTCTCATAGCTAGATATGAGAATATAACAAACAGTACACTTTCAAAGTGTACATATTGAGTGTCAAATACGAACGTTTTTAGTACAACTGCGACGGCTATTGATTTTTCTGTGAAATCAAAGAGGATTATTGTGGACAGACTAGGAGTACATCCTTCAGAAATTTGGCCCAGTCGATATGTCTCTTTATATTTTTTTCGGGAGGATTTGCTCAGACTACCCGTTTTTCCGCGGGTTTGGGGTGCTGTATCCATCAGACTTTCCTCAGCCCCGCCCCCAATTCTCGCCCCCGGCCTGGGGTTGACCGTCAGCTCCTGTTCCGCCTTCATCCCGAATGGACTCAAACTGTCCGGGCAGGTAAATCGCTGGAGTGCCGGATTGTAGGCACGGTAGCCATTACCTAGGTGGTATTGATCCAGCGTGCCGTTCCCGTAGTAGTAGCGTGTGGTGGTATCTCCCACCGTCTGTCCGGACAGCTGGTTGCCTGCATCATACTGGTAGCGGGTGAGTGTATCCGACCTGGTACTGGCTGACGGTATTGGATACGTTGCGTTATACCGGGATGCGGCAAAATCAGTTGTTACATATCCGGCTGGGGGATATTGACCTGACAGAACGCCGGATTATTCTTTGCTCCGAGGGGAGTAAGAACAATTATGAACACTAGGTGCCGGTGGTGAAATGGTTGTATCCGCGACTGGAGATTTTGTTGGAACGTGTGCAAGCCGCTGGGGCAAAACTGAGTGATCCCCTGTTCTGTGTGAACTATTTTACCGCCAAAACAGACAGAGGAAATGAAACTGATCAATTAGGAAAGCTGAATAACCGATATACAACATCGTGTTAATTAATTCGTTGATTTTGGTTTGGATGGCTTGACAGTTGCAATAGAACTTGTAAATATTGCGCTCGAACGAAAAAAGGACATCTGATCTCTCAGATATCCTGAATCTAGAACCCCTTTAATTAACATCGAAATATTGCATGATTGAATAATACTATGCGATGCACTTTTAGGTTCCGATATCGAACGCTCGCTGAGTTTTCTCATCTCTCAACCAACGCACTTTGAATTGGTGCCCGGAGGCGGAATCGAACCACCGACACGAGGATTTTCAATCCTCTTGCTGAGATGTTAGTGTTTTGTAATCAATGCGAGAATTTTGTAATTAAGATACTGGGTTAGTACTTTTCATATTTCGAATTACTTAAATTCGAGTGTGTAAAATGAAGATACTTCCCGTAATTTCTCCTAAAGGTGGCGAGGGTAAATCCACACATGCTGCCAACCTAGCCGGTTTTCTTGCTGATGCCGGATTCAAAACTCTCCTTCTTGACGCTGATTATTCTCAACCCACTTCAAGCAGTATTTTTGCACTTGAGTACGAAGCCCCAGCGGGTTTGTATGAGCTTCTTATGCAGACTGTTGACCTGGGTCAGAAAGACCAGATTATTTCACGTTCGGTGATAAATAATTTGGATGTCATTATTTCCAATGATCCTGATGAACTCCTGCCTACGGCCATGCTTCATGCTCCTGATGGGCGTTTGCGTCTGAGGAATATATTGCAGCACCCTCTGTTCAGCCAGTATGACGCTATCATCATTGATTCAAAGGGAGCTACTGGTGTGATGGCGGAGCTGGTTGTGCTGACCGCTACTGAATTTGTGTTAGGTGTGATTAAGCCCATTCTGCCAGATGTACGTGAATTTCTGCGGGGATCGTTGCGGATGTTGACGCGACTGCAACCGTTTGAGAATTACGGTATTCGATTACCTTTAATTCAGATACTGGCTAACGGCATTGAGGGGACTAATCTTGACCGCGATACGTTGAATGAACTGGCCCATATTATCGAGCATAAGCGTTACGATACGACCTCGCTTGATGGGCGAATAGTGTATCGACTGCTGAAAACCCGCATTGATCTGCTTGATATTTATAAGCTGGGTCACGTACGAGCCCAGCCCGTTCACCGTCTTGAATACAAAACTACCCGTAAAAGTCCTGCTGCTGCGCAAACGATGCATTGTCTGGCTTGTGAATTGTTCCCTGAATGGCATGAACAGTTTGATGCGTTGATTGCGAATAAGGGGGCAAAGAATGCGTGACCCTTTCTCTTTACCGGATAGCATTGAGCAACCGTATTCTTGTGATGCCGAGCAAGCTGTTCTCGGTGGACTGATGCTGGACAATGATCGATGGGATGAAATCATACCGCTGATACATGCTGATGATTTTTTCCTGCCTGCTCACCGACGGATTTATGGCGCCGTTGCAACCATGTTTGCGGCCAATTTGCCTGTTGACGTACTAACGTTGTCTGAAATTTTAGAGCAAAAGGAGCAATTAAAACAGGTTGGAGGATTTGCTTATTTAGCCGAACTCGGCAAAAACACACCGAGTGCGGCAAATATTGTTGCCTATGCGGAAATTGTTCAGGCAAAAAGTCGCTTGCGTCAATTGATAACGCTGGGAAATGAGATGAGTACTCAGGCTAGTCATCCCCGTGCTGAGTTTACTGACATTACTGAAATGGCTGAACAGCGTTTATATACGCTGTCTGAGCAGAGAGCTGAACATCAAGATATTAGCTTGAAAGAAGGGCTGGGTTTGCTGATTGAAAAATTAGAGCAAGCCAATGGCGGTAATGGGGTAACGGGTACTCCGACAGGATTTAGTGAACTGGATACCAAAACCTGTGGTCTTCAGCCGGGTGATCTTATCCTGCTGGCTGGTCGGCCTTCTATGGGGAAAACCGCACTGGCACTGGCTTTCTGTCTGGGCGCACTGGAGAGTGCCTCTGATGCTGTTGTTCAGATTTTTAGTCTGGAAATGCCGATGGATCAATTACTGATGCGTATGGTGTCCATGTTGGAACGTGTTCCGCTTGAACGTCTGCGCAGTGGATTAATGGATGATGAAGACTGGGCACGGCTCAGCAGAGCAATGGAGACGCTAATTCAATGGGAAAATAGGCTGATAATTGATGACAGCAGTTATCAGATCCCGGCTTTATTACGCGCCCGTGCCCGCCGGAATGTGCGCAAATACGGTCGACCTTCATTGATTATGGTGGATTATCTGCAACTTATCCGAAGCCCGGAGCAGGAAAACCGAACGCAGGAAATTGCAGAAATTTCCCGTAGCTTGAAAGCGCTGGGTAAAGAATTGGGTTGCCCAGTACTTGCGCTTTCACAACTTAATCGTCAACTAGAGCAACGTGCAGATAAACGCCCTAATAACGGGGACTTACGGGAATCAGGAGCGCTAGAGCAAGATGCTGATCTGATCTTGTTTGTTTACCGGGATGAAGTATATGACGCCAATACATCGGATATTGGGGTAGCAGAAATCATTATTGGTAAACATCGCCAGGGATCGATTGGAACAGTCAAGATCCAGTTTGATGGCGCCTGTACCCGGTTTAGTGATCTTACTGAGAAGTATTATGATCTTGGTGCTGAAAGGGGAAATATATGAGTAAGTATAAAACCTCGCTAAGTGACGCAATACTTCAACGTGGCAAAACACCACAATCACTCACGGGTACTGTTGTTTTGCCTATAGCAGAAATGCCAATGGTATTAACGTTGGATGAGTTACAGCCAAACCCGGATAACCCTCGCCTCAGTCGTAATCCCCGTTTCGACGATATTAAGGCTTCTGTTCGTGCCAGAGGACTGGATTCTGTACCGAAAGTGACGCGAGATCCAGAAGAGAGTGGAAATGTTTACATTTTCAGTGATGGAGGTAATACCCGTTACCAAATCCTATGTGAATTATGGAAAGAAACGGGTGAGGAACGTTTTTTCCGAATCCCTTGTTTGTTTAAACCCTGGCCAGGTCGGTTGCAGTGCGTCATCGGGCATTTGGCAGAAAATGATGTTCGGGGGGATTTAACGTTTATAGAGAAAGCCCTCGGTGTTTGTAAAGCAAGTTCTATGCATGAGAAATGTCTGGGAAGACCTATCTCGCAACGAGAATTAACAGACTTACTAAAGCAAGAAGGGTTTCCAATATCACAAACCAGCATCAGTCAGATGCATAACACGGTGCAATATTTATATCCTCATATGCCCAATTTGTTGATATCTGGTATGGGGCGTCCGCAAGCAGTAAACATATTGTCTTTACGCATTGATGCTCAAAAAACCTGGAATAGTTTTTCTTCAGAGGCATCGTGTGAGAAGGACTTCGATTCGGTTTTTGGTGAGGTGTGTCAGCGCTTTGATAATCCTGAGGTCTATTCTTTTGACATGTTACGGGATGAACTGATTGGGGAATTAATAAAAGCTTTGCCACATCCTGCCCTTAATTATGATCGTTGGTTATTGGAACTCGATCCGAAAGAACGAAACCGTCGTCAGTTATTTGGTGAGCCCCCTCCTATTGCTGAACATTTGCGCGATGCGGATATACAAGCCGCTGAAGTGTCTGAAAAGTCGGTACCGCCTGTGACTAAAAGCGCTGCTTGTGTTTCGGCAGGGGAGTCTGAGTCGCATGGGGAGGTTATCGAATGTCTGGAAGATAAAAAGACAGAGGAATGTGAAGCTTGTCCGCCCAAAGTTGAAGTTCAACCTGATGTATATGAAACTCGGCCAACTTTATCCAGTGAGTTATCGACAATACAGGATAAGGAAGATATTGCGCCTTTAATGTCAGTACCGTCATCGCAGATAGTTCCCTCTACGTTAAGTGGATTTAATAACGGCCTTTCAACACCACTACAGACTTCATTATTAACAGAGCCTGCGCCATCTGATGGATTGAGTTTTGCACAGACTGGTCTGGAGCCGGTCAGTGATATCTGGTCTATCTCACCGGTACGAGATGATATTGAGCATTTACAAGATATGGCGTTTCGTTTGGCATTCGAGTTAGCCGAAGAAATGGGGGGAGCGGATGAACTTGAGGAAGCTAAAGATACGGCCTGTGAAGTGGGTTATCGATTAGCTGATTCCCATACGGCATCACGTTTTGTACAGGTTCTGTTGTCGTTAACGGGGGATAGTGACAATAACGGTGAATCAGATATAGACATGTTGGGAACCTGGTTTATAGGGTCTGACAAGGATGCGCCAGTATTGTCTGATGTGGCGGTAGTGAAATTTATGCGTCTTATTCGGGTGCTGCGCCGGTTACGTGAACTGCAACGCGAGTTGTCAATCGTTTCAACGGAGGGAGATTGCAATGTCTGATGATATTGATGACACAACGGCTCAGGCTGTTACCGCGATGTGGCTGGAGGAACGGATAGCGGCTGTCCGGCGGGAGATGCATACCGGTAGGGTATCACTGAAATATTGTGAAGGATGTGGTAATCGGATTGACGAGCAACGTCGACAGATTTTGTCGGGGGTACGGCTGTGTGTTGGGTGTCAGGAAGTTGCTGAGCATTGGGAACAGGTCAGATGTGTTATCAGAGGCCGTCGTGGTTAGTAAGTTCAGATCTTATGTGTTCCAATTTTGTTCAGACGTATCGTATTGCATTGAGAGAGGTGCCTTATGAGTCAGATATCCCAGGTAGCCAACGCCTTGTTGACACAACTGGTCATGGAGCTGAAGTCGGGTTATCTCCGTCGCTGTGAAGCACTGGGTTTGATGGACGAAGAAATGCGGATGCTACACAGCCTGACTGTGGAAGACTTGCATTATCTGATGAATAGTCCGGTGTCAGTCCTTACGCTTCGTATCCATCATGAAAATTTTGCGTTAATGCTGCAACAAGCCCGGCGTGAACAAAAACGTCTGCAACGTCTTGATCAGGCTCTGATGTTGGGGGGCTCAATTGAATTGATGCAACACTACTTTGGGTTGACTTCTGTTGAGGTGAGTTCCCGTCGTCGTATGTTAGGCATTGAAGCTCGCCAGGGGCGATGTCTTATGCTGGCAGATAAAGAAAGTGCTGAGGTTTGGCGCCTGTGGAAAACGCATGTCACTGATCTGGATAGTGCAGATGGGCTGGATGTGATGATGCAGGCTGCTGAACAGCTGGCTGTGTCACTGACGGCAGTCTGGAATGCTGTACGTGGTTGGATTGAAGATGAAAAGAACACGGTGAAACCTGAGGTTGGCCAGGGACGGCAAGACCGGTGAAAAAGACAGAGATCACTCAGGGTTTGTTGGCCCCCTGTTCTGTACCGCTTGTCTATAGAAGGAAAGCGGTAGAACAATTGAAACGTTATCGGCAGGGTAGCAAAAATTACACTCGGATCAGAGCGAAAGGCAAAGGTAAGGTTTCTTATCGTTGCTTAAAAATCGATATTGGCATGTTTTGGCGGTTGTTGAGTCGTAACGGAGGACGAGATTGGGAAATGATGACACATGAGCGGTACAACAATGAAATCTGGAAATAACGCACGGAAAGCCCCTTTGTCCTCTGATAGCCTCATTGCTTTCACGCTAGAACAAATGAACGCACGACTGGCAGCGCAAAGCGGGGACGATGAGAAAAAACAGTTGCGCAGTGGATTGTTGTATCTGGGGAATGTGCATGATGCTATTCCCCGTCAGTTAATCCTGGATACCCGATTGTCTCCACTCGATAAGATGGCCTGGATAATGATACGCCTGTATGCACAACAAAATGCAGGGGCAGTCTTTCCTACCTATGATGAACTGCAACTGCAATTGGCTTCTCCGCACAGTGGTAAGGCGTCACGGGAAACCGTCAGCCGAGTATTACTGATGTTGCGAATAACCGGCTGGCTGAGTTTGTGCAAACGAGTCAGGGATGATAAGGGGCGTGTGAAAGGAAACATCTATGCTCAGCATGATGAACCCCTGATGTTTCATGATGCTGAAGCGCTTGATCCCAACTGGCTGGACACGGTGGGGGAGGCGTGTCGTCACAAAAACCGGGTGATTAGCCAGACTGCCTGGTCAGTATTGATGGAAGTTAAAGATGATCCGATGATGCGCCATCGCCGCTCCCGCATTGCTTTACTGGAAAATCGGTTAGGTCAGGTACAAACGCCGCAACAAATGGCGGCGTTGCAAGCAATAAGTCAGCCAGGTTCGGTAACCGAACTTAATCCAAAAGGTCAGCACAGACTGAGTTCGGAAACCGAATTCAATACAAAAACAGGGGACAGTAATCCGAATTCGGCAACCGAACTCAGTCTAAAATCAACGGGTTATGACAGAGTTCGGCAATCGAACGGTTACGTACGTCATTTCACACACAGTGTGAATAAAAATACGTACGTAGCAACATCGGATGCTGATAACCCGATTGCTGAGCATTTGTTGCCTGTAGCGTTAAGAAATCAGCTCTCTGATGACGACACCAGAATGCTGACGGAACAACTCCAGGCACTTCCGCCTGATCAGAGGCATTTGGTGTTGGATAGTCTGCGAGCTCCATTGGAAAGCGGTTCGTTAAAAAACCCGGTGGGGTACTTGTTGATACTGATGAAGCGTGCCAGGCAGGGGGAGTTACGCGATCCTGGCATAGCGAACAAAGTGGAAAATCTTGGTGCAAAGCAAACTATACCTGCCCGCCGCCAGAAAGAAATTTTTTCTGCGCCAGAGGAGCGAAGAAAGGCCACTCCTGCTGTGATGAGAAACGTGATTGCTGAAATTCGGCAGAATTTGATGAAAAGATAAATAGGGTCACTTTGGATGAGTCTTAAAGGGGTTATAGCGTCAGGCGTTCCGAAGCATATGGGTATTTTTAAATGTCATCAAATAGATAAAAACAGTGATTAGAGTCTAATCATGGTTCGAGAAACATACAGTGATTAGAGTCTAATCATTAGGGTTATGGGATGCTAATCAGGTTTTTGGGGTGAGGAAAAAAGAGTTTTGAATTGTGGTAACAGCCTGATAACGCAACTATCTCAGTGAGATCCTTAATGTCACAGAGAGAATGTACCATGACTGAAACTAAAGATACGCATGCTGTTCGCTCAGGCGCACTGCATTCCTCACTTACCATTGAGTTGCATACTCATTACGCTATCAGCCTGTGGAATGGTCGCCGGAATGAAAGCAGCAAAAAGAATAAACCGGTGATTATTAGCATGCCGCGATTTTTCTTACTAGCCGGTCGGATTAGCCATGATTCCCTGATAGATAATCCGTATGCCGATATGGCGATGTTGGCACTGGAAACTAAGCTCGCCTCTGCTCATGACCAGATGCAGGCGGCGTTAGCGGAACTGGAGGCTACACTCTCGGGGGTACCTGCTCAGATCCATTTATCTGATATTGCCTCTATCGCCCCGCTCAATATTGGTGTCTACAGTCGCACTCCTTTGGGTTACCGCTGTGTCTGGCTATTAGTGGGTTACGATCAACTGGTGATGAAAGCCTTGCAGGCGCACCATTATGCGCTGATTTCCCGTCAGCAATGTGACGGATTTTTAAAAAAAGGGGGACACTGGGTACGCCAAATCTACGGTGCTGTTCAGCCGTATCGTAGCTTTGCTGTTACTCGTGACGATATCCTTTCCCAAACCTCTGCTGGCAGGGAAGCTATTACCCGTTTGGGGCTACCGGATGAGGGTGTTATGCGGGGTGAAAAACGTTCTGTTTTTTCTCCTGCATTAAAAAGTACGGTAAAGCAGAAATAAGCGATGAAACTGTTTCTGTGTGAAAAACCGTCTCAGGGGCGGGATATTGCGGCGGTATTAGGTGCAACAAAGCGTGGGCAGGGGTATTTAACTGGGCCGGGGGTGACGGTGACTTGGGCAGTTGGGCATTTATTGGAAACTGCCAGTCCAGAAGTTTACGGTGAACAATATGGTGCTCCCTGGCGGGCATCGGTATTGCCGATATTGCCGACGTCCTGGCAAATGGTGGTCAAAAAGGAGACGGCTGACCAGTTTGCTGTTATCAATTGTCTGTTGAAACAAGCGGATGAAGTGGTGATTGCCACTGATGCTGATAGAGAGGGGGAAGTGATTGCCCGAGAGTTACTGGATTATTGCCAGTTTCAGGGACAGATATCTCGCTTATGGCTGTCTGCTCTGGATGAGGTGAGTATTCGTGCGGCACTTGCTAATATTTTGCCCGGTGAACGAACGGCATCGTTGTATTTGGCGGGACTGGGACGAGCCAGAGCAGATTGGCTTATCGGTATGAATCTTACTCGACTCTATACCGTGAAAGCCCGTGAAGGCGGATATAGTGACATTTTGTCTATTGGACGTGTCCAGACACCAACTTTGGCACTGGTTGTCTTTCGAGATCAGGAGATTATCGCTTTTACGGCTAAGCCTTATTGGCAGGTGGTGGCTGACCTTCAGTGTGACGGACGAATTTTCCGGGCGGATTGGGTGCCCGCTGCGACCTATTGTGATGAAGAAAAACGTTGTATTCATCAGCATGTAGCGCAGGCAGTAGTTCAGTTATGTCAACAAGCTGGTGTAGCTACGGTATTGGAAATCAATACTAAACGGGAAAAGCATGCGGCTCCGTTGGTATTTGATCTTGGTAGTTTGCAACAGTTGTGCTCGAAGAAATGGGGCATGGGGGCTCAGCAGGTACTGAATATTGCCCAGAATTTGTATGAGACGCATAAAGCTACGACCTATCCTCGTACAGATTGTGGTTATCTGCCTACGGCCATGCAGGCAGAAATCCCTCAAGTATTGGATGCTGTGGTTAAAAGTGATCCTGCTATGAGGATGGTGGTAGATAGTCTGGACAGGACGTTGATTTCGCGTATCTGGAATGACAAAAAAATCACGGCGCACCACGGTATCATTCCGACAAAACAGCCCTGTGATATGAATAAGATGACTGATGATGAGCGTAAAGTGTATCAGCTGATACGTCAGCATTATTTGGTACAGTTCCTTCCTCTGCATGAAATGGATATAACCGAAGCGACTTTCGACATTGGTGGCCAATTGTTTCGTACCCGGGGAAATGTAGTGATTGTTCCTGGCTGGAAGGTCTTGTTTTCAACGGGTAAAGATGAATCAGCATCCATCGGAAAAGACGATTCTTTAGGAGAAAGTTTGCCGTCAATGGTTAAAGGCGGCCAATGTCAGGTTAATGAGGCTACTTTACGAATGTTGCAAACTCAGCCTCCCGCTCACTTCACGGAGGGCACATTGATTGCGGCGATGAAAAATGCCGCTGCTTTTGTCAGTGACCCACAACTTAAAAAGGTATTGAAGGAAAATGCGGGGTTGGGAACTGAGGCTACTCGGGCAGGGGTACTGGATACGTTGTTTAAACGGGGTTATCTGACGAAAAAGGGCAAGTATATCCACGCTACACAGATTGCCAGAGAGTTGATAGCTGCGTTGCCAACAGCGTTGACCAATCCTGGATTGACGGCATTATGGGAACAGGCTTTGGATGATATTGCTCAGGGGCAGGCAACGCTGTCGGATTTTATGAACCGTCAGGTCCAATGGACCCAATATTTAGTAGAGCAGGTTCAGGCGCAGAAGGTTGTTATCACGCCGCCGCTCTCATTGCCTTGTCCGGTGTGTGGAGGAGTGACGCGTCAACGTCAGGGAAAAAACGGTATTTTCTGGGGGTGTATAAAATACCCGGAATGTAACGGGATAGTGAGTACTGCCGATGGAGAAAGAAAAACCAGGACTACCAGGCGTAAGAAAGTGTTGAAGAAACCAGCAATGACAAGGTGAGTCCATTTTTATGCATTTGGACTGGAGATTTGGTGAGTGTTGTCTTCGGACCGCGTTTTTTTATTATATTCGCAAAATTATTTTCACCGTTGACGGTGTGGTCATCTGATTTAAGAATAAGCCGGTTAATGTGTTGTTTTTTAGCAACCGCCAATGTTCTCGTAGTCTGAGAGGAACGCTTTCGGGTGACTGCTCTTAATGTCAGAAAGGTCTGAGACTGACGCTTTCGAGTGACCTGTTTTAAATGCCACAGTAACCTGAAAAGTGGCGCCTTTGGGTGGTACACCCGTTTATCCTTTGAAAACGGGTATCATAGATAATGGTTATCTGTGATGAAGGTACATTTTAACTTCCAGACAGCCAATGCCTGATTCTGGCTTCCGGCGGGAAATATCATTTCCCGTCAGGGGGTGATGTGTTCTCCGTCGTTTCTTTTTTTACTCTATGGAGATAACACATCATGTCGACAACTCATGCCACGGAAAACAAATTCTTCAACCTGAATATCAATGGATTAGGGTATCTCAGTAATGTCCGCAAGGTGAATGGTCAGAATGGCAGTTTTTTCAGCGCGGTCATCAATGCATTGAGTGGGCCAACAGAAAATCCGTCTTATGTTCGCTTTGATGTCACGGTTGCCGGTAAGGAAAACAGTGATTTAATCAGCCGCTGCCATAAAGCGGTTGATGAGGACAAAAAAGTCTTACTGGGTTTCACATTAGGTCAGCCATCTACCGGGATTTTTACGTTGAATAAGGGTGAGCATGCCGGTGAACAGCGTGTCAGTTTGAGAGCGCGGTTGATTAAAATTGACTGGATCAAAATCGGGCAGGAGATGGTTTATAAAGCTGAAAAACCTGAATCCGTGCCGCCTGTACAGAATAAGTCTTCGCAAAAGCATTATGCAGAGAATTCATTTTGACTGCCCCTGAAGTCTCTCCGGAGTGCATTTTTTCGGGGAATTTTTTTCATCTACATTTTGAAAGGGAAGTTACATGGCTTCACGCGGCGTGAATAAAGTGATACTTATTGGGCGTTTGGGACAAGAACCTGAAGTGCGCTATCGGTCAGAGGGTGATGCAGTGGCGGTATTGTCACTGGCAACATCGGAAACCTGGCGGGACAGACAAACGGGTGAGCAGAAAGAGCGTACCGAATGGCATCGGGTGGTCATTTTCGGCAAACTGGCCGAAATTGCTGGTGAATATTTGAAAAAAGGCAGCCAGGTATATATTGAAGGTCAGTTGCGTACTCGTAGATGGTTTGACAAGGCGAGTGGGCAAGATCGGTATAGCACGGAGGTCGTGATCAATCAGCAGGGTACGATGCAGATGTTAGGGGGGCGTAGTCAAAGTGAGCCTTCCCGGTCAAGTGGCCGGGGACAATCGCAACCCTCTTCGTCAGCACCGACCCGAGGAAGTGAACCACCAATCGATTTTGACGAGTTGATCCCTTTTTAGAGTTCACCTAAGAGTTAAAAGGTAAGTTTTTTTCTGTAATGCCCCGATTATACGGGGCTTTTTTGTTTTTTATAGTTGTGTAAAAAGTAAAAGTATCTTGCAGGCGAAAGTCCTGCCGTAGTAATTGGTATGTTTGATTGTGTGGCTATGGCGTACGTATGGAGGGTGACTGAAGCACGGGAGCAACGTTGGATAAATGTGTCCCTAGACCTAGACAGTGGGAGCATGCAAGTATGCAGCAAGTGAACCTGAACGAGTTTCGTAAATTTCAGCCACACAGTGATACTGGGAAAGTGTGGTGTAGGGTGGTTCCGTCGAGTCTGTAGAACGGGGGCGAAGATCAGCGAATTATGACGGATTAACAACCAAATGAAGTCATGGCAGGGATCTGGGGTATTGAGGATGGGATGCATATATAGCACTGAATGGAACGAACGAGACCTCTACCTGTCATGGTCTAACCTATCGCGTAATCAACGATATAAGGTAACCGCTGAAATTCTGAGAGATGCAGGATAGAGGAGTCAGAGATCTTTCAATATCATTGAATTAAGACATTCGTCACGAAAATGGCTATTAAAACTCTCAATAAATTTGTTTTGTGTGAGCTTACCCAGCTGAGTGATTCTCAGTTCAACACTGTTATGATAAGCCCATTGTTCGGGTGTACGGCAAGGTAAAATCAGGCCCCTTGGTCGGTCCTTATCACAACCGATACGGGTGTCACAGATCTCGGAGCAGGACTACGGAGACATTATCTTCAGGTACTGTCTTTTTGTTTATCATCCCACTGAACGCGTTGTGGAGAGAGGCTTCGGTCTGTATTTCGTGGATAAACCTATCATCGAAATGGGACCAGAAGCCATCAGTACACATAATGATGGCATCATGATATGTGCGTTCCCGTTCTGACCAGGTGAGTGTATGTTTGCTGTCAGCACCGGCAAACTGAGTGAGCTGGTTACGCAGCGGGTGGTCACGAAGTTTTTCTGCTGGGCAGTTTCCTCGGTCAATACAGCGCTGGGCCAGTGAATGGTCGGTGGTTCTGAAGCTGTGTGAGGGCCAGTAAATCCGTGTATCACCCAGAGTGGCATAGCGGTATTTTTCTTGATCAGACACGATAACCGCAATACTAGCCTTTCCCGGATAACAGTCATTACAGCTCAGGATCCGGAGGACTTCTCCGCACAGCTCGTTGCAGCAACTTCCGGTATTTTCCAGTGCATAAAGTTGTTCACCCAGCCAGTCAACATAATGCGGACTGGCATGGCAGTGGCTGAATCCATCTGCCATCACGGAGACCGAACATACACCAGTGTTGATAAAGAAAAATCTATCCAGCTGCTCGTTTCGTTGCCCCTGATGACACAGATACAGGCTATTTTGCAACATTCTGCCAACCTGTTACTAAGTCCCAAGGCAGGGATTTATAGAAATCCACAATACGTGTATAGGCGGTATCAAAGTCCATAAGTTCCCCTTCGACCTCGTCTTTCAGGAGTTTATATTCCCGTGAGGATCGTTCACGTATATCCACTCTGCCCAGGGTTTCGGGGTTGACCATTCCGTCTTCCAAGCGACCGGTGGATTTTTCTAGTAGTGTGGTCAGTATAGCCAATTTGTCCTTGTTTTCAGGTTGGATGCTGTCTAAAAGCAGATTGAGGTCGTAGATGTCCTGACGACGTGAACGGTTACGGACAATCTGCTGGATCACTGAACGAATTTTCTCGGCCACAAGATCCGTGAAGCTGTAAGCTTGGATATCGTTGTCATCTGTTAGGGTGATGTGATCAACATTCAGGCTGTGTTCATTCAGACTGTAATCAATCTTGACGGTATGGGGAGATTGTCCCTGTCGCAGACGTCTCATTTCACCGTCATTGTTGTTCCTGGCATATCCTATTTTCAGTCTGAAGGACGGAAAGGTTGCCTCTTCGGTATTCCTTGGCTGAATGGAAAGACTTTGAACGGCACAGGTCACTTGATAAGGCAATTCTGCGGAAGAAATGGCTAGGGCATCGTCGAGCTCTTCATGGAAAGTCTGCTGATCTATATCGGCAAGTCGCATATTCGTTGAGAAATCAATATCTTCAGTAAATCTTGAACTCTGATATCTCAGGCCAAGCAGGATCCCGCCTTTCATTATCATTTTTGGTTTCAGGTATTCATTGGAGGCAATGGCCTGTAGAACTATATGTACGGCCTGGCGGAAGGTGATGCGGTCCTGTGGCGCATCGGCGATCCAGTCTTCTATAGAGTATTCCATATAGAGTATTTATCAGTTGTTGATGGATATACACCATACTTCGGAGTATGTCTTTTTGTAAGGGTTTGATGCTATTAATTTACGGCTTCCTCCACGCTGAACAGTCTTCTTCCATGTTTCAATCGTGCGGTGGGTTAGTCCACAGACTTCTTCCAGAAGGTAACCTACCCTGGCTTTATCTATACCTTTTCCATTTTTATCAACTGTTTTGACGATTACAGGCAGGTATTCACCAGCATATTCACGGAACACATCCTGTACATGCGAGAAACCGCCACACAGATCCGGCTCCCTGAGCATATCCAGAAAGGTTTCACCTATGTTACTTACCCGAATCCCACCGGAGTCATGGAGTTCCTGCTTTTTTCTGTAGTTTCTATGGGTATGGAAAATCAGCTCCTTGCCATCGATTTTTTCGTATGGAGTGAACCCGCGGATCATCAGAGGTTGCATGTTGCTTATAGCGGGGAAATCCTTCAGTAAATGTTCCTGATAAAGGCTCCGGGCAGTATTAAGAGGTGCTTGGATCAGGTGCACAACATGTGGAATACGATCGGTGATGCCATGCCATTCCATTGCGGACAGGTAGGCAAGATGGGAGTAAGGTGTGAGACAGCAGGCAATCTGCTGAGCACTCGCTTGGTTTTTGTTACTGATTTGCCAGATAAAACTAGGAATAATGGGTGACAGAATTCCCTGATTAACCATGTCTTCCAGAGCATCATCCATGATTCGTTTGTCCGGTTCAGTTGCTTGGATTTTGCCAATGCGGATACCATCAAACATCCTGTCACGGTAGAGCATGTAGATATACATATTGAGTTCATGAAGAGCAATTATCGGTTTAGGATGATAGTTAAGAATTATGAGCCTTAGTGCATCTCGCAGTGAAGTTGTTTTCTTCATATTTAATATGATACCTGTCAATGTGTAAGTCCTAAGGACTTATACATTGAAAGATGTTTAATGTCAAGTTTTAAGACTTCGAAATGAGACTGTAACTGCATGAATTAAAGGGAAACAAAAAAACAGCTTGACAACATGTTACTATTACAACAACAATGTCCTAAGGACATTGTTGTTGTAATAGCTGATAGGAGTTGTACGTTGTCAGTCAGCTAAAGTGGTTTATTGTGGTTACTATAGCGCTCTTGCAACAACCAAGAGCTGAAATGGTTTTGATATTACTGTTTCGGCAGGAAAAAATGACCATTAAAAAATCATTACACCGGTGGAATTTATCCAACTTTACCAGAAAGACGAAGTTCTCTGATTGAGCTTGGTATTAAATTTGGGGAAGGGGCCAATTTACTCGCACTGGAATAATTTTCAGGGAATGGTGTCATCTATTATCATGATGTTGGGGGCAGTTTATTCACTATTGTTGGTTACTGACCATCAACCCATCAACCAGAATTTGTAAGTTTTGTTTAGAAAATTCACTTTAAATTGACAAAATAATTTACGTTTCAAGATCTTTCATTAACCTAATGAAAATATTAGTATTTTTTGATTTTAGATATCCATTAGTATTCATAGCCGTTCTGAATGGACTGAAAAACTGTTTGATATCTGGTAGGTGCAAGTCCCACTTCTGCAATCAGTTAGTTGGTAGAGTAGCGATGGTGTACATGTTGATGGTGACTGAAGATAAACTGAGATAGGAATTGTTTGATTCGGTGCACTGACTTCGATTGGTGCGTTTTTTTTGATTTTGTAAAAAGAGTTCTGCATTGAGCACAGTCCCGGATCCCCGCACAGTAAGTCGCATTTAGGATCACTTGCATGGGAATGCTCATGAAAAACCCTGCTTTTTTCTCACTTAGTTGGTTGCCCGTCATGGTGCTGGCTGGGTGTACCGGACAAGCTCAGGAGACTACCGCGTCAGGTGTAAGTTTTCACCATTCTCATCAAGCACGTCCCGCTGTATCCGATATCTATCCTCTGACACCGGAAGTTACACGCTATGATCGCTATACCTTAGTGAGTGTAGGCAGCCAGGCTGCGCAACGTGAACCACTAAATCAGATCATCAATATCACCATGCCAGTACCGTTGGTACAACGTATCGGTGATGGATTGCGCTATCTGCTATTTGGAACCGGTTATTCGCTGTGTGATACCACCGCAGCCCATTTCGTTAAATTGATAGGCCGGCCATTACCTGCTATTCAACGAAAAATTGGGCCGATACGACTCAGTGAAGCGTTACAGATTGTTGCCGGGTCTGCATGGCGTATCCGGGTAGATGAGGTGAATCGTGAAGTGTGTTTTATTTTACGTGATGAATATCGTCAATTTTCCGAGACAACTGTTGGCCGGATGGCACCGCCAAAAATGCGGGTACCGGCACTTACATTGTCCAACAGCACATTAGCTACTCCGTTACCGGAGAAGCCAGCGATAACTGGAAGACCAAAAACAGATACTCCTAAAATTCCTGTGACAGGAGGGAAACCTACTGCTATTTCTTCTGTACTACCCACTCAGCCCGTTAAATCCCTACTCAGTGGTAGTACACCAGTGACAACGGTATCGGTAGGAAACATTTGGCGTGCGGAAACAGGGACCACTTTGCGTGGAACTTTGGAACGGTGGGCCAACGAGACTGATTGTCCGACAGGGGGACATTGGGTAGTGGTGTGGTCGTCACTGACGGATTACCGCATTGATGCACCGCTGACGTTCAAAGGCAACTTTGAGTCCTTGTTGGTACAAGTGTTTGATCTTTACCGACAGGCTGAGAAGCCGTTGTTTGCTGAAGTCAGCCGCTTTCAGTGCCTGATTTCAGTCAGTGATAAACCGGTGGCACGGTAAGCCTCGATGGGGTACGTCATTAGTGCATTTGCTTTGGTTTTTCTGTTGATTGCAGGTGGTGTACAGATGAGGCAGGCAGAACAATTGCTCGTCAATCTTGACAACGCAAGGGCTCGAATACTGGCAGACCAAATGTTGCTATTAGCCAGTGCCATTAATCACTGGCGTGGCGGCTCATCTAAAAATGACATGGTGGATCTTCGTAAGCTCATTCTGCCTTTTCAGCCTGATGCCCGTATCCGGCATGTTATTAGTCAAGGCCGGCTCTGGGTGTGGATGCCGGAAATACCCGGTCTTGTAACTGCTCTGCGCGAACGCACTAAGGGGTCAATGTTGATTGGTGAAGTCCGGCAGGGACGGTTGTATGGCTTATCTGGTCGAGAGATAGGACTCACTCTTCCTGACGGGATTAGCGATGGTGATGTGGTGTATTTCAACTGAAAAGACGGACAGGATTTGATGAAAAATAAACTGTATTCACTCAGGCTTTGTACTTGCCTTGTTCCACTTGCGGCGGTAACAGGAATGGCGCTGATGTCCGGTTGTACCTTGCAGGCAGTGGATAATATGGCGCGTGAGACCAGTATGCAAAGTCGGGTAGCACAACAGCATTTGCATCAACAGCATAGCCTGAAACAGCCAGTAGTAACTTGGGTAGATAAACCCTGGGTGAATTTGAAACCGGTAGTTCAGCCTGTCGCATCGGTAAAGTTACCGTCCTGTCAGATAACGATTAACAGTAAAGTCGGGCTGACATTACCGGAACTGGGACAACGCATTATCCAACTTTGTGGTATTCGGGTCATGGTCGCGCCCGATGTTTTAGCACGAGTATCAACCACTGCCGGTGGGTTGACGCGCCAGATGAATAGGGCATTACCGACAGCTGATGATAAGGGACGTATGCCATTGGATTGGCTGGATGATCGCGATATACACTCAATTGATGCTGATGAGCGTCGAGAGCCAGAAGTACTCACGGGTCTCAATTGGCAAGGGGAGCTAACGGGGCTTTTAGACAATATTGCCAGCCGGTTAGGGATTGCATGGAAGATAGATAACAGGGCAGTCGTGTTTTATCGGTTTGAAACCCGGACATTTCAGTTGAATGTTCTCAACACCCGTACCAGTAGTAATGCCAGTGTTGCCTCAGGTTCAACCAGCAGTATGGGGACATCAGGGGGCAGTGGTAATGCCAACAACTCTGTTTCTGGGGATGCCAGTTCTTCACAGAAAACGACGGTTGATCTGAACAGTGATTTATATGAAGACATCCGTAAGACGGTAGAGAATATGCTGACGCCTGAGCGTGGTCGTTTTTGGTTGTCAAGCTCCAGTGGAACGCTGATGGTAACAGACACACCGGCGGTGCTCGATTCGGTATCCCGTTATGTGGAAGAGCAAAATACTGTTCTCAACCGTCAGGTTTTGTTGAATGTTCAGGTGCTGAGTGTCAGCACTACCCGTAAAGAGCAAATGGGGCTGGACTGGGGATTGGTTTATAACTCATTGAATAGTCTGGGGGCTACGCTGTCTGGCAGTTTCGGTGGTATGGGCAGTGGGGCAACCTCTGCGGGGGTCAGTATTTTGGAAAGTGCAACAGGGAAGGCGGCAAAACTCTCGGGTTCCAGCCTGCTGATAAAGGCGTTGAGCGAGCAAGGTAATGTCAGTGTGGTGACCTCTCAAGGAAGTGCGACCACTAATTTGACCCCGATTCCGATACAGATGGCTGATCAAACGGTGTATGTGGCTCAAAGCAGTACAACGACTGCCGCAGATGTGGGCGCGACCACAGCTCTGACGCCTGGGATGATTACTACCGGGTTTAATATGACCTTATTGCCGTTGATACAGCGTAATGGTGATGTTCAGTTACAAGTGGCTTTTAACCTGTCTGATCCGCCGACTATCCGTTCATTCACATCTAAAGAAGGCAATTCTTATATCGAAATGCCGTATACCCGGCTACGTTCACTGAGCCAGAAAGTGAATCTACGGGCTGGACAGGCTCTGGTACTCACCGGATTTGAACAGGCTGATACACGGGCCACTAAGGCGGGCACCTTTACACCGGGTAATTTCCTGCTTGGGGGAGGACAGTCCGGAGAGAATAAGCGCAGCACGTTGGTGATTTTGATCACCCCCGTATTACTGGATTGAGGAATGAAAGGATGCATGAATCAATGAAAAGCATCGATTTAGAAATATCCGGTGATACACCCGAAGTCACGGTTGTACAGGCCGGACGCCATTGTTGGATCAGTGGCCTGCGTTGGTTGCCGTACATGAAGGTGAAACGGGGACACCGTAGAGGGCAACGTGTTCTTCCTCAATACACTGATGTACATCTGGTCGTGGGAAATCGAGCGGGGAGACGTCAGCAGACTACACGTATGATGGGAACGGGAATGATCAGGAAATTGTATTGCCGTCATACACCGTATTCTTTAGCCATCGCCTTTTTATCGCATTCCGGCCCAAACGGGTACGGGATTTACGATTTGGGCGAGGGGCAATGGTTATTTTTGGCGACGCAGAATGGTTTGCCGTCCGTAATGGCAGATATTGTCGGAACCCGCGAGAGTGTCAATGCAGCACTGTCCCGTTTTTTAACTTTTAACCCGGCTCCTAATAAAAGCTGGCGGGTAGTATCTGACCCTGATAATCCGGCGCACTGGCGCTCAATAACTTCTGCTTTGTCTGCTCATCAGTCTCGGATGTGTCGCCTGCAACGGCGGTGGAGGTCACCATTATTGTTGATGGCCGTATTCATCTCTCTGTTGATAGTCGTAGGGGGGTTATTACCGTTAGGAAAATCTCCCGATGAGATATTACCGATGACTGAAATTGTGCAGGTCAGGGCATCACAATTGTTTGAAGAAACGCCAAAACCTGTTGATTTACCTCATCCGTGGGCCGATAAGCCGTTGCTGCCCGCATTTTTGGCACGTTGTGTCATGATCAGTCGGACGATTCCAGTGTTATTAGCGGGTTGGCGCTTGACGGCAGGTTCATGCCGAAAAGATGGCGTCCGTCTTCACTATGAGATTATGCCTGGCGGTACAGCGGCTCATTTTGTTCAGCGTGTACAGACTGTATTTAATCAGTCACCGGTTTTTGATCTGGTTCAGGGTGCAAAAGAAGGCCGGATATTCCTGCCGTGGAAACCTTTGCCGGTTCGTGATGAAGCGGTGCCTGCGGTTTCAGTACAGTTGATGAAGATGGTTTCGAATTTCCAGCAATGGCAGATCCCCCTGACGTTAAATGAACTCACTCCAGCATCGGCATTACCGGGAGACGGGCAATCTATACCTGCCCAGGATTGGCGAGAATACCTCTTCAGCTTCAGTAGTCGGGTGATGCCAGCATGGCTATTTGCTGAACTGGATGAGACAGGGCTGCGACTGAACAGCGTCACGTTTACCCTGACCTCACAGGGACAGTTAACCTATCAGGCAGAGGGATACATTTATGCCCGGAAATAATATTGCCTTGTGTATCAGCTTGTTAAGTGGGCTAATTTTTATCAGTCCACCCGTTCGGTCAACAGAGGATAGCGCGCTTTCGGCAATGGGTATTACAGCGGCATCTACGGGTGTGACTGTGGGACAGTTAGAACATTTACAAGCGAAAAATCTGCTGCTGGAAGCTGAATTGCAGAGGGCAAAGTTACAACGCCAACTGGCAGAAAGTCAGCATTTGGGGTTGACGGGCAGTAATGATATTGATCTGCCGGTGACCGTACCGCCTGTGATAACTGCGGGACACCTTGTGACTCGTCCTGTGGTTCAGGAGATTTATGGTCGGGGAAATGCATTGCGGGCTAGCGTAAGTCTGCCGGGCCACGGTGTGATGGAATTAGCTGTCGGTGACGCAGTGCCTGGCACTCAGTTCAAAGTTAAGGTGATCACGCTTTCTGCGGTCACGCTAAGTGATGATTCGGTACTCACGTTCTGAGAGAAGAAAGGGAATGAAAGAAAGTCTCCAGATTAATGATGCCGTGTTGCTGTTATGTGAAGAACAACAGGCTACGGTATTAATTGACAACAATCGTCGGGGCGATCCACAGGTCCAGACTCGGGTCATGCAATTACTTGAAACTACACCAGAGGCCGAAATTCGCTTTGTCAATTTGTCAGAATTGCAGGCGAGCCGCCAGAAACAGCATCAGCGGACGAATGAACAGGGAGTTTGTCTGTCGGACTTAACTGATGTGAGTGAACGCCAGAAGCAGGTACTGATCTGTTTTGAACTGGCAAAAAAGCTGAATGCATCAGATATTCATCTGACTATCGGTCCAGGGCTGACCCGAATTGAAATGCGTATTCACGGTGAGCTGGAAGTTGTCAATGAACTGTCGGAAGAGGAGGGAATAGCACTGGCATCTACGATCATCCTGTCGATGTGTGATGTCACTGAAACGCAATTTTTTCCAGGCCGTCAGCAGGACGGGAGGATTAAAGCGGATTTTCTGCGTCGAGTACATTTGTATGGTGCCCGATACAGCCATACGCCAACAGCAGATGGGTTGTATGTTGTGATGCGTGTGATTGCTGATGATGGTGACAAAGTGCCTACACTGACACAATTAGGTTTTTTGCCTCAGCAAATCAAACTGGTTTCCCGTATTTTGCGACTGCCGGAGGGACTGATTGTGCTATCGGGGCCAACCGGCTCCGGGAAGTCCACGACATTACGCACTTTTTGTCGCCAGTATCTTGACAGGACAGGGGGCAAAAAGCGGTTATTGACCGTTGAAGACCCACCGGAGGGACGGATTGCTGGTGCTATTCAAACTCCCATCGTGTGTGACAAAAGTGATGAAGAGGCGGTCAGGCTTGCCTGGCACCGAGCGCTCACCTCTGCGCTGCGTCTTGATCCCGATGCCGTTATGCCAGGCGAAATGCGTGACCTGACCTCTATGTTAACGGCCATTTATGCTGCGCAAACTGGACATAGTGTCATGACGACTCTGCATACCAATAGTGCAGTCGGTATTCCTGAACGCATGATAACGATGGGGGTGAATGCAGGGCTGATTGCAGATGCACAACTGTTGATTGCGTTGATTAGTCAGCGTTTGGTACCGACATTATGTCCGCACTGTCGAGTACCTTGGGCACAGAAACAGGCTGTACTGGATGAGGAACAACGGGCTTATCTGATGCGTTATTGCCATGCTTCCGGTGTGTGTTGTGTGGAGAATTTATATTTTCGTCATCCTGAAGGATGTGAACATTGTTGCCAGACTATTGCCCTGAGCGGACGGGTTGTTAGCCGAGGAGTGACCGGTCGTAGTGTGGTGGCAGAAGTCATTAGGCCAGATGCCCGATTCTTTACCTTGTTGATGACTGAGGGAAAAGAGGCTGCGAGGCAACACTGGGTATCGAATTTGGGCGGGATTACTCGTCGTCAGCATTTACTGAATAAGCTGAATGCAGGGCTGATTGACCCATTGGAGGCAGACTTAGTTTGTCCGCTGGATGAGGATGATTATTTGCTGATGGAGCAGTGTGATGCGTGAAATGTCATGGGTCAGCCGTCTGCGCTATGTGCTAGTTCGCCACACTTTCTTACCGAGTTATCGCATCATTTTCTATGAGGCGTTGCGTTTTCTACTGGAAAACAAGATACCGTTATTGAAAGCATTGCGGCAGATACGTGATGTGTATACCCATTTCAATACGCATTGGCATCCATTTGTTGAGTTAATTGACGATTGCATCTCGGCGCTCACTGATAACAGTCAAACTAATACCTTGGAACATGTGCTGGCTGCTTGGGGGCCGGTAGAAGAGGCGGCGTTAATTAGTGCCGGTATGCGCAGCGGTCATTTGCCTGAAGCGTTGAGTCAGGCCATGACACTGATAGATTGCCGTCAGCGTATTCTGATAGTGTCGCTCAGAATGATGATGTATCCCTTGCTGTTAGTGCTACTGATGACGGGATTACTGGTGATCACAGCAACAGAATTGGTACCAACGCTAAGAAGTATTTCAGATCCGGAAAACTGGCAGGGTGTGCTGGCATGGCTGAACCGGATGGCGACATTCTTTGAGCAGGCTTTCCTGTGGTGTGGTGTCTTACTGCTCTTTTTTATTGTGGGCGTGGTGTATTCGTTGCCGCGGTGGGTCAATCGTCTGCGTCGCATAGCAGATTATCTTATCCCTTGGTCGGTCTATAGCGATATTCAGGGGGCTATTTTTTTACTGAATATGGCTTCCCTTTTACGTGCCCATGTTCAGACGCTGGATGCTTTAATTATCCTGCAACGCTTTGCATCTCCCTGGTTACAGATTCGTCTGGAGTCTATTGCTGATTGTGTCCGTGAAGGGGATCACTTTGGCCGGGCATTGCATCACTGCGGCTATGGTTTTCCGTCAAAGGAAGCGGTTAATTTTCTGTCATTGCTGACGGAAGGTGATGGCACTCCGGACATTATTGGGCGCTATGGTGAGCGGTGGCTGGACCAAACAATCACTCGGGTGAACAGGCGGGCCAATTTGGTCATGTTGAGTTCACTGTTGCTGGTTGTCGGGGCATTTATGTTGATCCTGCTGGCCGTCATGGAAATACAGAACATGGCTAACATCATGCAGTAGTTGAGCCTCCTTTTTAACGATTTTCTCCATAAAGAACCCTTTATATAAGGAATAAATCAATGCAGTACATGATGATACAAAAACAAGACAGAATGGCCTGTCCCCCTGAACGAGGTTGGGCTATTTTGGAAAATGGTGCGGTCGCTCTGGTTGTGATTGCCGTGATTACTGTAGTTTTGGGGGGAATTTATATGTTGTATGACCGCAAGGATGCGGTTGTGGAAACAACGAATCTGCAAACTATCATCTCCAGTACTCAGGGATTAATGAAAGGCAGTGGTGGCTATGAATTTAGCAACGCAGACAAGATGACCGGTATCCTGATTCAGTTGGGGGGCGTACCGAAGAGTATGACGGTTCGCGGCGATACGACCGTCGGTAATGCCACGCTGTGGAATACCTGGGGTGGTCAGGTTAAGGTCGGACCGATCAGCACGGGGGGATTTAATAATGGGTTCACGGTAACTTACGAGAGAGTCCCGCAGTCTGCCTGTGCTTCACTGGCGACTGGGATGAGCCGGGGAGGGAGTGCATCAGAAATCGCCATTAATAATACTCATCACGCTGATGGCAAGGTGACACTGGAAAGCGCCAGTACAGAATGCACAAAGAACAACGGTCGTACCGGTACCAATAAACTGGTCTTTACGATTAACGGTTAAATGAAGACACTGATTGCGGTTAGCTTTCCTACAGAATATACCCCTCTGGTTATGGTGACGTTATTTGTCATCGGATGCGTGCTACTTCGTCCTGTGAGTAAATTTTTGCACGAATACGGTATGTCGATGTGTTCAGGGCATCCGGTACCACGAATGGCTATCTGTCTATACATGGTGTCGGGCACATTGATGTTGTTATCACCTGCTCCGCTGATGGAACGGATAGCCGCACTGTTGCTGTTGAGTTTTTTGTTGCAATTATCGGTTATGGACGTTTTGAGTGGCTGGCTTCCTCGTCAGTTTACACTGGCTTGTCTGGTGTCCGGTGTATTGGTCAGTATTTCGTTGCAGTCAGTATCCATAACTCTTTTTGCGACGGTGCTTATGCTTGCTGGAATGGGGGTGTTGCGCAAGCTGATGAACTGGCACTCTCAATGTGAAGCACTGGGAATGGGGGATGTCTGGCTTATTGGCGCATTGTGTGCATGGCTGACAGGGTTACCGGCACTGATAGCCTGCATGATCGGTCTATCCGGTTTCGTGCTGTGGCATTTGGCACAATTACCTCATCGAAGTTCGAAAGGCGGGCCGCTGGGACCCTGGCTCAGTTTGGGGAGTGTGGTCATGTTGTTGGAGCGGTTATATCAGCCAATATGGGTAATCTAGTAATGACAGAAAGAAATGGCTGTGACGACAGTGAACCTGACCGGGGATATATGATGCTGGGAACTGCCGCTGGGCTCATGATATTGCTGATATTGGCAGCGTTGGGAACCCGTATTTATAACGATTATTTGACGGAGAAGTCCTGGCAGGTCATGGCGGTGCAAAGCAGTCGTTTCAGTGCGGCGTCGAAAGCTTATATTGGCCGTTATTACGATAGATTGCGGAATTCAGCAACAACAGCTCAGCCTGTGATTATCACCCCAGATATGTTGAGAAAAACGGGGCTGTTACCATCCGGATTCAAAGACACCAACAGTTCAGGACAGCGCTATCAGACCGCTGTAGTGCGAAATACCCAGGATCCGGCACTATTGCAGGCAATAGTAGTGACACAAGAAGGGAGTCCATTACCTTATAAAGCCCTGCGCCTGATATCGATGGATATCTCTACCGGATTGGGGGGATACATTCGGGATGGAAAGACGGCTACTGGCGCAATGAGTTCATGGACGGTGCCTTTAAAGGATTTTGGGATAAACAGTGGTGAAGGTCACCTGGCCGCGTTATTGAGCGCAGATGAGTTATCTGCTGCCCGTGAGGAGAGCGACCGATTGTACCGTTTTGCTGTCCCCGGTCGTCCGGAACTGAATAAAATGCATACTGACATTAACATGGGAGGCAACAACCTGAACAATACGGCTACCGTGCATGCACAGGTTGGACATTTTAGTGGCGATATCCGGGCGAATGCCGGCCAGTTTCAGGGGGATATTCGTAGCCACGATGGCTGGATTGTGACGACAAAGAATAAAGGCTGGTTAAATGAAACCTATGGTGGTGGTTGGGTGATGTCGGACAGCAACTGGCTTCGCAGTGTCAATAATAAAAGCGTTTATACTGAGGGGCAAATCAAAAGCGGTACCCTCCGGGCTGATGGGCGTTTGTCGACAGGAGAGTTTTTACAACTTGATAAAGTAGCAGTGGCGGGTACGGCCTGTTTACCCAATGGATTGGTTAGCCGCGATAGCAAAGGTGCCATACTGTCCTGCCAGTCTGGTCTGTGGACAAAAGCAGAAGCCACCTTGCAGCAGAATCAATGTTATCAGGATGGAAACTGGGGCGGACGTGATTTCTCTGAACACCGATGTAAGCCTGGATATTATGCGGCGGGGCTGAAATTTGTGGGTCACCAAAGGAGCGAATCAGCTTATGTCATTACCTGCTGTAAATGAAAACGTAACATGTTCATATATCTGATTTTTATTTTGGTGGTGTTGTGTTGTCCTTGTTTTGCACTGGTGAGCAGATTAACGCCCTGGCGGGGATTCATCTGTTCGGGTTTCCGGCACAGGAAAAAACGGTATTACGTCATTCATCTTTCCCCGACTGACAGGATAGGGCGTCTGACGCGAGGTCGAACCCGGTGCTTGCATGCGGCATTTGTTCGCGAACTTGAGGGGGCATTTTTGCGGGCAGACAGGGATATTCTGTTTCGTTCTCATTTGATGCGGCCTGCTCAGATACAGCTGACCTGTTCGGTTCTGGCGCATTACCCAACAAGGCGTTATCGGATGGTTAAAGTGGTGATCCCTCGTTGGGAGCGAACAGGGATTACATTACAAAACTTACTGTATGAATGGCGTTATGTTTCAACGGCTGCCCGTGGTGTTATGGTGGTGGTGAAACAGGAAAAATAACATCTTATATTCGGGGGTAATTTTCATTTTTTCATGTTGAATTTTTTATCGTCATCCTTTCTGGTTTTGCACAGTATTCTCCTCTGTATCGGGTAATCATATGATTAGACTCTAATCACTACTGAATAAGTCGCATTTCTGTGTCCGTTGTTTTGTCAAGTAACTCGATAATACTAAAAGTATGCCAAGCACAGTGCTAAATAAACGTAAGCGGCTCATTTGAACCGTATTGACGATTAGATATTGGTAAGGTTGAGTTTCCAGGGAAGCAGCTCATGTACCTTGTTTGATGGCCAGTCAGCTATATGGCTGATGACGTACCGCAACCACGCTTCCGGGTCTACACCATTAAGCCGGCAGGTGCCGATTAATGAGTACAGGATGGCCGCCCGCTCACCTCCGCTGTCAGAGCCCGCGAACAGCCAGTTTTTTCGCCCAACAGCGACGCAACGCAGGGCGTTTTCTGCGATATTATTGTCGATCTCCACCCAGCCGTTACGGCAGTACTCGTTCAGACTGTCCCATAACTTCAGCATGTAGGCGAACGCCTTCGCTGTCTCCGAGTGCCGCGACAGCGTTGCCATCTGCTGCTGTATCCAGTCGAACAACAACTGCATCAGCGGAGCGCTGCGCTCTTTTCTTAATGCCAGTCGTTCTTCTGCCGGGTTACCCCGGATTTCTGCTTCTATGGCATATAACTCACCTATCCGCTTCAGGGCTTCCGTCGTGACTGCTGTTGGCGAACGAACGTGAACGTCATGGATTTTACGCCGGGCATGCGCCATGCAGGCGGCCTCAGTGATATTCCCTGTTTCATACAACGCCCGGTATCCACCATAAGCATCTGCCTGGAGGACACCGCTGTAACCTGCCAGATGCTGTTGCGGGTGAACGCCTTTGCGATCGGCTGAGTACGCGAACCACACGGCCGGCGGCATGACCGAGCCTGCATTTCTGTCATCGCGGACGTACACCCACAGGCGTCCGGTCCGGGTTTTACCGCTTCCTGGCTCCTGAACGGGCACGGGGATATCATCGCCATGGACTTTGCCCGGCATCAGAACATACTGGCGTAACACATCGTACAAGGGTTCAAGAAGTTCACTCACCGCCCCGGACCAGCGACCCAGCGTGGCACGGCTTAACGCCACGCCCTGTCGGTTGTATATCTCCGACTGACGGTACAGCGGCATATGCTCTGCAAACTTTGCGGTCACGATCCGCGCCAGTAGTCCAGGCCCCGCATAACTGCGTTCAATGGGTTTGGACGGCATGGGAGACTGGACTATACCGTCACACCGACCACAGGCCAGCTTGGGGCGTTGTGTTTCGATCACTTTAAAGGCGCTGATGATGATCTCGAGTTGTTCTGAGATATCGCAACCCAGCGCATGCAGTTCCCCGCCACATTCAGGGCAGCTTTTTTCTGCCGGAGGGAGCGACTGTATTTCGCGGGGCAGAGTGGCGGGTAACGGTTTTCGTGACGAGGACTGCCGCAGCGCAGGAGGCAGTGCCGGGTCGGGTTGTTCACCCTGGATGTCGGCCATTTCTTCCTGAAGGTGACTGATGTGCTCCTGCACTTCGCGTATCTGTCGTTCAGTCTTCTGCCGTATTTTTTCTGAACGCTGGCCGAACTGCATACGTTGCAGTTTTACCACCAGGGCTTTCAGTCGGCTAATTTCGCTGGCATAAGAGGCCACCCGCTGGGACAGCAGGCGATTGTTTTCTGCCAGTATTTCGTTAGCGGCCATCTGCTCACGCAGCAGCACTTTCAGCTGGGCGATATCATCAGGGAATAAGGGAGTCATTCCCTCACTTTACCGCAAATTATATCCGTATGCCAGAGCGTTCCATCCGCTGCGGATGTTTCCAGTTTATGCCTTCAAGCAGCATGGACAGTTGGGCGGGAGTCAGATGGATTTTACCCTCACGGGTCACCGGCCAGACGAAGTGCCCACGCTCAAGCCGTTTGGTAAACAGGCACAACCCATCGGCATCAGCCCACAGTATCTTAAGCATATCACCCCGACGACCGCGAAAGATGAAGACCTGCCCGGAGAACGGATTATCTTTCAGTGCGTTCTGCACCTTTGAGGCCAGGCCGTTGAACCCGTTGCGCATATCAGTGATGCCTGCCACGATCCAGATACGTGTGCCTGCTGGCAATATGTTCATTAGACACCCCCTTCATTTCACTGATCAGCATACGCAGAAGTTCGGGAGTCAGTTCACCCCGGATGCGCAGTATGCCGGAGGGAAGCTCCAGTTCACAGCAAGGCTCCCTGTCTGCGGGTTGCTGCATAGCGGGGATCGGCGGTTTAACAGGCACAGTGATTTCAGACAGTGTAACGGGCAGGAGCAATGAACTGTCATCCCGGGGACACAGAAGTCCGCGTTTATAAAGGTGACGCCAGTTAAACAACAGGTTGTCGTTGATGCCGTGTTCACGCGCCAGTTGTGCGACATTGGAGCCAGGTTGCAGTGATTTTTCGGCCAGGGAGATTTTAAACGCGAGTGGAAAATTCGGGCGGCGTGACCGCTTGCGTACAACGGGCTCATCCGCTAAAACCGGCTCAGGGATATCAAGCCTGACGGCATTGGTACGTCCGGGGTAAAGCTGCGATTCGAGCTTGTCGGAGGTCATGTTATCAGGCAACGGCCAGCTAATTCCCTGCTTTTTGAAGCGAACAAAGAGATCGCAAATGGTACTTTTGGGGATCCCAAGCCGACGACCAACATCGAGCCTGGACAGGTGTTCATCAAAATGTAAGCGCAGTGCGTCGAGGAGCAGTGTCCGATATTTCATAGCGATAGTGTCCATTAGAAATGATGGACATTATTTTCCCCGAACCGGAGGTATACCGATAGACGGTCTAAATGAGCCGTTTACAAATAAACAAGGATGTTGTGGTATGACAATTGAAGTACCTCCTCTGTTGCCGACGTCTGAGGCTGAAATTGACAGCTTGCGGCAGGCGGTTTCTCAAAAGACCCAACCCAGATTGTTGTCGTTAAAAAAATGTCTGAGGTATCTGTCAATATTGCTTGTTATTGTCAGCATAGCGTTGCTGGCATTCGTGGTACGGCAGCAACATCATCAAGTTAGTGGAATTTCAGTCATTGATGCGAAATGGATCATTCCAGCATTTGCCTGATGAGGTGCAAGAGCTGCACGAACGGCTTGATAAAGCGGATACCGGCTTTGTCTCCCGTCAGGACTGGCAAATGTAAAAATAAGGCTGATGTGGGTTGAAAACCGTCGTTAATCACAGGCTTGACGGTTATAATTATCTGGCAGAATTAAGCTATTAATGCGATATGAGAGAATTGAAATCCTGTTGCTGCAACGACGTTACGCAAAGTTTTCAAAGTCGGATTGCCTTTAGGCGACAGCGTTCGGTACAGAGTCTCGCGTGAAACACCTGCCTTATCTGCAATCTGTGCCATTCCTCCTCGTGCTTCTACAACATGGCGTAATGCCATAAGAAATGCTTCCTGCCCGCCTTCTTCATCCATATCAACAAATGCCTGATGCAGATAATGCTGAGCAAACTCAGGATCTTCACGGAGAAGCTGCACCATTGCATCATCATGTAAACGTGCTTTGGCCATAATTACCTCTTCAAATAGTCCTTCAGACATTCAATCGCCTGATCTATATCGGCATCTTGGGTTCGTTTATCGCCCCCAACTAACAATAACACCACTTCACGACCAACTAAGCTGTAATACACTCTGTAGCCAGGCCCCTGATCTATGCGAAGCTCCCAGACACCCTCTCGACAAGGTTTATTATCACCAAAATTTCCGGTAGCCATTCGGTTAACCCGTGACGAGATTTTCGATTTAGCTATAGGGTCACGAATACCTTTCAGGAACTCCATATACAAGTCCCGGTTATCGGAGGTGAGATAATGTTTGATCGTGTTCATATAAATTATTGTATCTTTAAAGCTACGAATCTGTCAATGTAGCATCTTTCGGTACGAATAATGGAGAGCGTAAAAAACCGTGGGGCAATCATTTAAATGCTCCCCTCGGACGGCAGTTCTGAATGGCGAGCTAAAAAGCACAATTTGAACGTTGGTATCCCAGCATCAAAATTAATGAGCTAGTCGGAATATGGTTGATGGTTTTACATTAGCTATAGCGGCATAAACGCCAATGTAGTGCCCCACAGATTTTATGCTCTATATGAACGCATCCCGTTTGCAAGACAAAAATTACTCTGACATCGACGGTAGGTTGCAGCTCTATATCCGGCCTTATTACAGCCAGAGCTGCGGGCCTTGATGTAATCCGCTGACTGACTCCTCACTCTCCTAACGAGCTTTACGCTCAGAGCATAAATCAGGTTTAGCAAGTCACGGTCTTACCTGTCTTTGTCATCATTATCATTGCCTTAGCAATCTTTCTACATTCATCCTTGTAGTTAAAAGTGAAAGTTGATCAGTGAAACACCTCAGTAAGGTCTGACACTGACGTAATCTTTTTGATATTCCTGCTGATGGGCGACCAATGCCCAAACGGTACGAGCCAGCTTATTGGCCATCCCCACTATCACTACACAGACCGGACGGCGTTTTTTCAGCTCCGTCACCCACGGCAGCGGTGTTTTTGTCAGTAAGGTGGCCACTCTTGCACCGTGAATAAACAGGGTTCTCAGATAGGTATCTCCCCGTTTACTGATGCCCAGTAATTTGACCCGGCCTCCCGTTCCCGTTTGTTTCGGCACCAGGCCCAAATAGGCCGAAAATTCCCTGCCCGACCGAAACGCTCTGGGATCGCCCATCGTTGCGATGGCGGCTGTCGCAATTAAGACACCGACGCCGGGAATTTTCATAATTCGCTGACAATCAGCATTCTGCTTTGCCCACGTCGTCAGTTGTTTTTCCACCTGTTCAATTTGTTCATCGATTTCGTTCAAACGGTGGTATTGCTTTTCAAGCAGATTGAGTAGGAATGGTGCCAGTTTTTCCTTTAGTCGCTCAAGGACTTCAGGCATGGCTTTATCCAGCGAGGTTCTGCCCTTATGTACGGTTTCACCAAATTCCAGCAGTAAACCCTGTAACGAATTGATCTGCGCGGTTCTGAATTTGACGAGTTGATAGCGCATCCGGTGTAATGACAGAATGGCCTGCTGTTCTTCATTTTTGATAGCAACGGATTTACCGGGTTGCTGAATGGCCAGCCAAATCGCCCGGGCATCCTGAACATCGTTTTTATTTCCCATCCGAAATGCCCTGACAAACCGAGCCTTAAGCAAACGCACTTCATGTCCCAGCTTTCTCAGTTCCCGTGCCCAATAGTGAGCGCCCCCGCACGCTTCCATACCAATCAAGCAAGGCTCACGGTTACTAAAGAAAGTTAAAAAATCATTTCGTTTTAGTTGCTTGTCAATGAGTTCACCGGTGTATTCATCAACAAAATGAATTTGCATCAAATGTTTTGCAATATCGACGCCAACAGGAGTAAATTTCATGGGTGGATCCTCCAGTCATCAGGGAGCAACAGGCTTCCCGCTTAGGCACTATAAGGCCGGAAGTCTGAGAGGATCCATGCTTCACCTCTCAATTTCAGCACGGTGCCAAGGGCTAAGTGATTGGGATGCGCTCATTACATTCTCCTAATATCCGGTGGTCATCCAGTTCTGGCTCAAAAAGTGGGGGAATCTGTCAGCCTATTTTCGTTATCCGGCAGGCATCCGAAAGGTGATTTATACCACCAATGCGATAGAATCGGTGCACCACCAGTTCAGGAAGCTGATAAAAACCAAAGGGGCTTTCTTGAATGAAAACAGTTTGTTGAAACTGCTTACCTGGGCTAATGAATGCACAGGAAAAATGGACAATGCCTATTCAGAGTTGGAGTTTGACATTGTCCCAGTTGACCATTCATTTTGATGGGCGACTGAATAACGTGATGACGCTGTAATATTTTTAACGTAACACAAAATTCTGAACGCTCTTGATAATCTTCGTATTATGAGAGGCTTTTCTTTATCAAAATCCCTAGCTTTATTTTTGCATTATATCAAGTTATCCAAGTAAATAAATTTATTTTCTATTATGCTTGTATTTTGAAAATTGTAAGTTAATCTTAATAATTAAGTATTAGTTTTAATTCTTTGTGGTCTACCGCTGATTTCTGGATTAATGAGAGTGTTCCATTAATCAATTATTTGGATTCTATAAGTACTGGGTAACTGTCTAGGGCGGTAGCGTGCCAAAATAATCTCTAGGGTTGACTGGATAGATAAGAGAGCATAAAAAATCGAGGGGCAACATTGGTGTTCACGAGGGGGATGTTATAGTCCAAGATATTAAACTTATACCGAAAAATAGCTTAGATAAAATAGTTTAACAATTTTAATATACAAGAAAAAATTTCAAAATAATTTAATATTTCCAATAACTAAGGAAATATTATTGTTTGGGGCTGTCCTAGATAAGTCATTTGATCTAGGATATCCAAATGAGAAAAAGTCGGATTAGCCAATACAAGCAAAGATGTCTTCAGGAGCTCTTCGTTGCGGGGGCTACATCTCGCACTGCGGCAGAGTTAGTCGGTGTCAACAAGACGACTTCGGCTTACTATTTTCACCACCTCAGAGTCCTTATTGCTGATTATGTCGATGAATATTCCATGTTTGAAGGTGAAGTCGAGATAGACGAAAGCTATTTCGGTGGTAAACTCAAGGGAAAACGCGGACAAGGCTCCGCGGGGAAAGCCCCTGTTTTTGGGCTTCTTAAGCGAGGTGGCAAGGTTTACATCCGTCTAGTACCTAATGCTAAATCCGATACCTTAATGCCGATAATCACAGTAAAGATTAAGCCTGACCGCCGGGTCTACACAGACAATTTTGCCAGCTATGATGTGTTAGATGTATCCGATTTTAAACACTATCGAATCAACCATCGCACGGAGTTTGTAGACCCTAAAAACGGTTAAAACCATATCAATAGAATAGAGAATCTTTGAAACCCGGCCAAACGTCATCTGCGTAGATTTAATGGCATATCAAAGGAGCATTTTGAGCTCTTTCTCAAGGAATGTGAGTGGAGATTTAATACACCGGGTGTAAAAGATCAATTAAACATTCTAAAACAAATAGTTAAAGGGAAAATATAATCGTTATCTAAATAACTTTCCAAAATGGTGCTACACCTTATCTACTAACAATCCTATGTATAACAATGGGTTGAAGAAAGCCACGTGTAGCGAAATTATGAAACCTTATTTAGGACAGCCCCTAATTTAAAATGTACTTACCTATTTTTGCGTAATCTTTCGATAAAATGGGAGGATAATCCCATTTTTGAAATGCGATATCGTTAAATTGTTAGTAATTTTATATTCCATTCGTTATCTTATGATTATTAAGGAAAGTGAAATGATATCGTTACAACAGTAGAAAATAGAATCTATAGAAAATATCAGAACGTAAAAATTTACATCCATGTAATTAACCTTATGTTCTAATTATAGTGGGAGTTCTATTATGAAAAGTGGTCATTCGGGAAAACAAATAAACGAAGATAAAATTAATGATTATATTAATAATCTTAATATGTATATTGATAAGATTAACGACCAATATATTGCGTTGCAAACTCTTGTCCCAAACACGCCTGACGTTGTAACAGCAGTATCACTATCACCATTGAATACTAACAGTACCAACAGAAATTCAGAATTGACCTCCAGTTTAAAAGAGATTGTTAACTCCCCTCAAACACGGAGTTATCTGGATAATTCAGGATCGCACTTAGGATTGCTCTTATCATTTGGCGGCATAGCACCTGGCCTAGTAAGTGACGAGCAGCTTGGTATAGGTATCGGCGCAATGGTGGATTTAACTGAAACTCTGGCTATAGCACTTGCCATGGCCATTCCCATTCCAGGATTTAACATTGTAGTACCTCTAGTGCTGGGTATAGGTATTGGTTATGTAAATAATGAATTAACTGAAGCACCTAAGAATGATGCTTTGCAGAAAGCAATACTTGATGAGATGGCTATCGACGACTATAACCAATTAAAAGATAAGTGTAATGGCTTATACAACTTGCTCTGCGATCTTATTATCAGCACTATTGATTACTATAATAAAGGTCATAAAGATGAACAAATACAGGAGGAACTTAGGTTTAAATATGCTTCTATAGAAACACAGTTCATTTTTAATGAACCGAGTTTTCACGATGTTCGCCTGGGGAAGGGCACAGGTATCGAATTGGGCCTAAGGGCGCATTTTTTGAGTATAATGATGACAGTTTATTTTCATGTAATTGATAATATTTCCCTCTTTAGTAGTAATACTGAGTTCAAAACGCGTGTTGTTAATAAATTTAAACGTACTGTTTCCCGCATGTACAAGACTATTCAAAATATCTATAACGATGACTACGCCAAACAAAGTGTCAATTGCGAATATATTCAAAACATGTACCGATGGGGGTATAGATCATTTGTATCACAATGGGTTAAATATCAATTCACCGTGACCCATTATGCCAGCTTATCTCGTCGTAAGTTAACAAAAACAGATTTGCAGGATGACGTTTCAAAAAGCCTATCTTTTTCAAAACCATTAACTACTTGTTTTGCGGTGGATTTGGATGGAGGAGTAATGTCAAGTCCATTAGTCAATGAATATAACTCGGTAATAAGAGGGTGGTTAGAAAAGATAGTTGTTTATACAGATCACTTCCAAAACCATAATTTTATGCAGTGGTTAGCCAAGCATGTTTTGGGTCAATCGAATGATATTCGGTATACTAATTCCGTTAAAATGACGTATAAGGATCCGTACAGAGAAACTGGTAGCATAGCTAAAGAAGGTGAATGTCAGTCTATTACGTGTTCGTATCTAAATGAGACAATCGATCGTGCTATCATCATGCGTCATTCTCGTGACAATGTGGCGGGTATATCAGCCCATAACTTTCTTTTATCTGCGGAGACTCGGAAAAAGAATAAGAAAAATATTCTGATCGGAAACGATGGTAAAAAAGCAGCCTCTGAATTTGACATTGCCTATACTCCATTACTAAGTGTTCCCGACGAATCCTTTGGCCCAGCTACCTCAATGGAAAATATGGGAATAAAAATTAAAGAATTTTCTAAAAAAATAAAAGAGCTTCTTCATATAAGCAAATCTCAAATATGTACAATAACCACGTCACTTGATTTCCGAATTAACGGACTCCTCTTTCAGGCAGAAAAGAAATCCATCGCGGGGGTATCATTGGTACCACGAAAATTTAATCCAATAGTAAAAACACAACCGTTTTTCTTACCCAAAGGTGCCATCAAGCGGCAGGTGTTACCTATTTACCTAGACGGAGCTATCGGGTTCGCAGGTGGTTCCGGCGGCGTAAGTTTAAAAGCATGGCCGTTACTAGCATCTACTGCTATTTATATTCCGAAGGATGGCAGTGCAAGTTTTACCTTAACTTGTGATGATGATATCCATTCTGGTGGTAAACAGACCAATTGGAACGTAGCGATTATAGGGCAGACACCAAATGGTAACCTCCTCTCGCCTGTTACACTAACCATAACAGCAAATGCTCGGAATGATTCGGAAATAGTCGACGCCCCTTTTACTATTAATCAAGTAGCAGCAGTTCCCAACAAGGCTTATGATGGCGAACACCAACTGAGCGACTTCTGGAGTATAAATTCTTCTACCTGTGGTGTTTTAAATGAGTATGGGGTTGCTGTGCTAGATATTAACATGCAGCTTACTGGGAAAGGATTATCCTTACAGGTGTCGCCATCAATTGATTACATGGTATTGTCGGTTGTTTTAATACCCTGTGAACAACGTAAAACGGGTGATAAAAAATTGGTGTGTTTCTCTATACCCGACGGGGAATTTTCCCGGAAGGTAAAACTGCAAGGCCGTCAGAAAATAATAAGTGCTGATATAGATGTTTTTTTAAAGGGGCAAGTCGATGGAGTAGGGATTCCTCCAATCTCTAATATAGACCCTATTGATTACCTAGGTCGCAATGAGAACTATTTTTCGAGACCATCAGAGGCTAATAGAAACCAATATGAGTCTATATGTGATGCTTCAACATATGTGAAATTATCTAATAACTCGGTAGAGACTTTGTATCGGTGTTATTTTATACAGGGTGTGGTGTATTTGTATCCAAGTATGGAGGCGTCGCCAATTATTTTGCCGATATCCGGCGTATGGCCGTCGTTGGCTCCTTACGGGATGACAAATGATCTTGACGCAGTTTTTAACGTAGACTATCAAGATATGTCTATACTTTACGTATTTAAGGATGAAAAATACGCAGTGATTAAATGGAATACTCTTGGCGAAGGCGAAAAGGATCAAGTGTTGCAGACACCGAAAAATATTGAGTCAGGGTGGCCAACGTTCAAAGATACATGTTACGCCAGTGGAATTGATGCCGCTTCTCTTATTGGTATGAAACCAATTCCTGACGATGGAAAGAAAGCACTGGGATATTATTTGTTTATTTTTGGAAATACGTATTCTGTTGTTAGTCGGATAATTGATTATAAGAAGGCTAACTTGGGAGTAGATGAGGGAGTTAATGATATTATGATTATTGACACAGATCAAAAGACCTTACGTACCTTATTTAATAAATCTTAATGCTTTATTGACCTATCCATCAGATTTAGTTTACTGGAATAAGATTGTGTGGATAAAGCCGAGAACATATTTTCAGATGAAGGAAGTCTATAATGGTAGATAAAAAAATACCCGACATTGATGAAAATCACAAAAGTGACGATATTATTATTGATCCAAAGGAAAATTTCTCTAAGTTTGTTATCTACCTAGGAAAATACTTACTACAGGAATTCTATAATGATTTGTTTATACCGATGGATGATACAGATGTATTTGACTCAATGAGTCGTCGTGCATATGAGTGTCACCAAAAAGCAGAAGAATTAATCGATAAGAATGGTGATGGTCAGCATATTACTTTCTATAAAATCCTTCATCAAGTCTACATCATAGCCCTAGATTTGCTTTACTCTCGAACTGATTATCTAACTCTTAAGAAGAGTAAAGTGAATTCAACAACTTACGAAACTTATTCTGATGTAACTAAGATATTGGAAAATTTGAATAATGGGCTGTCAGTTAACGGTAAAGAACTTGGCTATCTTCAAACTATTGCCCAGGTCTTTGACATGCTATTAACACTCACTACAATTGATAAAAAGATAAAAGATGTGTATGCGCCATTTCAAGAAAAGTATGTCTACAAGGTGTTTGAAGAACATGTTAAATTAACGAAATCTTCCTTAAAAAAACAGCATACACCGCTAGGCTATTCTCGAGTTAGAACGATAGAGGAATGCAAAAGAAATGTATTTGATGATATACTTACATCTAAGGAAAAATTTTATTTGAGAGCGCACTTTTCACGTTTGTGTTTAGGTGCTTTAGAAAACCTCGTTCTCCGAAGAAACCAATTCAGTAACGACATTTTAAAAATAACGAAAAATCCGAGCAGCCTTATAGATAGGCTAAAAGCAAGCATACAAGCAAGGCTTATTCAGTTTAATATCGAAAATAAAGAGGTACCGCTAGATTCCTTTTCAACGGATTTAATATTTAGCTATAAGGAATCTGATAAAACTACTCATTATGACTCAATCTCACTAGATGAGTTAATTATATTTTATTCCTTCTTCGATAATAATTCACCTCTTTTAGTATATGATGGATTTAGACAAATATACTTGCCTGAATATATGACTGTACTATGGCCTAAAGAATGGACGGATAATTTCATATCCTTCTTGTCATCAGAGATGACTGAATACACCAGAAATACCTTTAAAGTACTTAGTGAGTTATACGTTGCTCAAGATACTAAAAAAGATATAGAAATTTATTTATATACTCCCGTTGAGTACATCGAGGCTGAACTCGAAAAGGCGAAAGATAAATTTCTTGTATCTAGAGATTTATCTATTAGTGATCATATATTCTTTAATTTGGTTGATAAACGAAAAAGAGAAAACATAAAAAATTATATCCCCCCTCTAAAGAGCCAAGAAAGTAAGGTATTCACACCGCTAGATATTATGTATGGTAAATTAAGGTTGTATTTAGAAATAAATGAAATGAAGGTGAATGATTTCTTTATCGGACGTGAACGTGCTGGTCTAAGTAACAGTAACAAGAAATTTATTAAATCGATATTGGATATTGACTACAAAAATCAGTATATCGAACAGGCTAATTTAGCGAAAGAAATAGGTATGCCTAATAGTGAAAAAATAGAAAATTTTGTTATTTACGCGTCAACTCAAATAAATTTTTTTTCTGGTGGTTCAGAAACCATATTTTGGAACTCTTATGCAGCGGGTCTATTCGTTTGCCCACTGAATATTGCACAGGATGAAAAATCACGTGAAAAGACATTGATAACTCCATTTATATCATCATGGAGAACACTCAATACAGAAAAACCATTTATTTTATTTTCCTTACGAGACCAGCATGGTATTACTTTCAATGGGTTAGAGGATTTTAAAAAGGAGCTAGAAGAGAATAATAATCTTCGCATTTGGTTTACTCTTCATTTCAACGGAGAATCAATAAAGTCTTTTTCTACATTTGAACTAGTTACTCTCTTTTTTAATGAAAAACTCTTAAATGAGGCTCTATCTGATAGGATAATAAAGACAATTTCGAGCAACACTGACCTATCCTGCCGTAGTTTCAATTTACGTCGTCTATTTGGTGAAGGGAAAGTGCCCCAGTGGGCATGCGGTGGCAGCCTTTCAGAGAAAGATATTATTAATGGATTTTATCATAATATCTATCATTCCATGATAGATATTGGAAAGACCCAAGCAGAAGAATTGATGATAGGTCATAGCCAAATTACCGAACTCAAAATATACAAAACAATAGAAGATATATTGGAAGTGTTAAACAAAGCAGCAGATGCGCTGATTGTAATAAAACCGCCTGCGGGCATTCCAATGAAAATACTGGCTACTCTTGCGGCTGCATACTTGCAGCAAATGACCGGTAAGCTTGTCAAAGAGGTTAAAGGTGTCGTGGCACATGCTCTTTATTCAAGTAATACCAGTGATCGAACTCTCTGGAACGATCAAAGGTTGTGTACAACTGTTGGCAATACAGTAATGCGAAAACAACAACGCATCCATAAAAATAAAGGCCGCCCGATTCGGGATGTCCCTCTGGAATATCAGAGGGCAACTGATTGTGTCCGTAACTATATTCAAAATCAAATTCATTTAGTGAACAGAAATATGGCGATCACAGGGCAGCCTGGAGTGATATCTTCATCGATAATAGACAAAGAGCAGATTGAAGAAAAAAAATACGAAAAAATTAGGAATGTTAATCTTCCTATAGACTCGGACGCTTGGTTTGAGGAGGATTTTCCTGCTGCTGATGAGTTAGACAAATACTACAAAGATAATGTGTGTGGAAAAAAAGGGGATATTTTTCTCCACGTTGATCCTATTTGGGATATTTTACAAAAGCACAATATAGAAACTATAAGTTTCCGTGCTGTGGTTCAATGGGATGCTCCTCTGAATTCAAGCACTTTTACTATTGATGAATTGAATAGCAATTTTGAAAAAAACTGTGCCATTGTTTGTAAATTTGATAACAAAAAATATGTTGTTGATCTAATGGCAAATTGGCTTAGCTATATGCTTCCGCTATTCTCAGAGCAACCTCTTATTCTTCCTGATGAACAGTGGGCGGGGTTTTATCAAAAAAGGCAAAAGGATGTGTTGGTCAAATACAGAGACTTTTCCTACCTAAAAAATGTTAGAGAATTCTTTGCTCATGATGTATTAGAACCTGCGAAGATTATCGATGGAGGTGTGGTTTTGAGGGCTCCTATTTGGTATATGGCTATAAGCAATCGGTGGCAATAGGGTCATGTATAACTGGTTTGTTGCGCAAGAAGCACATAATTCTACCCTAATAGGGCTTGTTTGAGCGATTGGTGAAGCTATAAGTTAGCACTTTACGTGGAATTTTGGCTCGGTTGTTGTGCTGGTTCCAGCATACACTGCCGAGGTGTCTATATCCGAAAGGAGCGTATTTTTATTAAAATTTAGCTGTCAAAAAATAGTTTTGAATTCAAATTCGTTTCTGACGCAGATGATAGATTTGATATGACTATTACACTCGGATTAGTGAGCGCTGGATAATTTGAATACTATCACACTGGCTGCTAGAAATGACTCTGCTGATATGAAATACAAGGATAATTGAAATGCCCATTGCCCGTATACCGATAGAGATACAGAACAACTCTTCCACCAATGTCATGATTGTTATTGTTGACCCAGACAAGCAGAGTGAAAAGGATGATATAATTTTTGCCCGTGGCGACGTTATCTATGATAACGATATGCCTCTTTTTCCAGGTAACACGGTTACAGTCACAGCCCGGTTCATAACTGGTGGCCGTTTACCTGCCATTATTTTTACTGATTGTCACAATTTTACACCATTAGACATGTGCTTCCTGAGTGATATATCGGATGACAATACAGAGAAGAAATTTGTATTGACGGATAATCGTATTGCCGAATTAAAAAAGCAATCTAGTAATATAAAAAAAATATACTCTGATGTGACATCTCAGCAACGCCACATCTGCATAAGTTATTATATTAAAATGGCGCGGGAAAGTCAGTCATGGCATGACATACGGGCAGATGTTGACAAGGATGTGGCTGGTGCATTGTCCCTTGACCCTAAAAAATTAGGAAATACTGAGCTAGTTTACTCATATATGCAAAATTGTTTATATAGCTTTTTCCAGGATACTGAGCTCATATCACCAGACAAGAAAAAGATGCAATTTTTTCTCTATAAAATTGCGGACATCGACCCAACGGCTGATGCATTTCCTCGACTGAAACAAATGGGGGAGATTATGCTTGACGCAAGTCAAGTGAGTGAAATCTATGACCTGTCAAAGGTACAGGGTGGTGTTACAAGCTCGTATACTGAACAGGGGAAAGCCGCTTCCTCCTGCCAATTAACGTACGCTAGCGGATGGCTCAAAGGTCATGACGGTAGTAAACAAATCAGTCTCATGAGGATGTTTTTACATAAAAAGGATATCTTAGGCTCATCTATAAAGACAACACAACAGGATATTGCATCCCCTGTACTCATAGGTCATCTTGGTTCAGATGTCGTGATGGGTATACCATATGAGCTCGCGGCCGACGAGATTTCGCTGCCCAATACAACTGGTCCAGTTACACCTTGGCTAAGATATGCGGTTATTGCGCAGAGCATGTTGGCGGGAGCAATTATAATGGTGGCTGCGGTGTGTTATATTCTGAGGTGCGCTCGTTTTGGCCGACAACGAAATGAGTTAGATCAGAGCAGGAACCGTAACGGCGGGCATCAATCAGACAATATTCCATTGATGCAATTACGTAACAATATTGAAGACGAGCAGGGTAGGGAAAATCAAGAAACCAATAATCGGTTGAATGAAGAAGCAGGAGAAGATAACACTCCGTTTAGTAATGAAAAAAAACATAATTCTGATGCTAGAATATCTACATCTGACATTAAAATATCTACAACAGAAAACTTATCTAACGCATGGATGGAAGCCAGATATCTCTCCCAAAATGTAGATAGGATTATGAATGAGGTAAATAGCCTGCGAGATAACACTGATGATTCGAGTGTAAAAGAAGATCTAGAGACTTTTAGCAAAGAAGTCCAGAACGTAAAAGAGTTGTTGGTAAAGAAGAATGACGCACTTGTGAAAGAGTTAGATACAGTATTGAATATAAATAAAAATTTCAACTATAAGGAAACTGTTTCATTTACTCTGAAAAACTTAAAGGAAATAATCATTAAGACACGTAAATTATCGTCCGACTTTATCACCGTTCTCGACAAAAATGTAATGAAAAATGGAAGCAGTAATAATGAACTTACTGAACTTTCAAAGAAGTTCGACAACTTAATAGATAAATTGGAAAAAGTCCAAGAAGAGACAAAGACAATTGAGAAGAGAATTGAGCCTGATATGCTGGTTTGAGTATCTGTTTAAAATTAAGTTAATTAACGTGAGCTTCACTTAAGAAGGGAACTAAGTGCCTGTGTGCCGGCGCGCATTTTATGGCAAGACGAATAAATGATTTAGTCCATGAAGCTAAATTAATTTCACCGCAGTTTGTCCGGCCTTTCGTTAAAAGTAATAAAAATGATCAGATCATTGACAAAGTGCTGGTTTTTTATCCGGCACTTTGTTTTAATGAAATTCCGTTCACCAGACGGAGCTTGCCGCCATGTTAAGAACACCGCCTCCCCAAACTTTCCCGCCAGAAACCCTCTCGCTTGACGAGCTGGTCCCCAAAAACCATCGGGTCCGTCAAGTCGATGCCGCCATTGATTTCGAATTTATCCGTGAATGAGTTGCCCCGTTATATTGCCACGATAATGGCCGGCCTGCTATCGATCCGGTCAGGCTGATTAAGATGATGTTACTGGGCTATTTATTTGGCATTCCCAGTGAACGCCGTCTGGTACAGGAAATTCAGGTGAATGTGGCTTACCGTTGGTTTCTGCGCCTCGGACTGACAGAGAAAGTGCCTGATGCTTCAACCCTGAGCCAAAACCGCCGCCGTCGTTTCAATCACAGCGAGGTCTTCCAGCAAATTTTTGATAATATTGTTGAGCAGGCCATCGCCAGAGGGCTGGTGGGGGGACGGATACTTTATACTGACAGCACTCACCTGAAAGCCAGTGCCAATTCGCATAAATCCAGGAACGAACAACGTGCTGTGCCCCCTGCCGCCTATTTTGACGCACTGGATAACGCCGTCAATGAAGACCGGGCAGCGGCCGGAAAAAAAGTCTGAAGCCAGCCCTTAAGGAACGGCAGAGAAAGACGAAGGTCAGCACCACTGATCCGGACAGCGGATTTATGCACCGGACCAATAAACCCAGGGGATTCTTTTACCTTGACCACCGTACGGTGGATGGGCAAGTTGGGATTATCACCGATACTTACGCGACACCGGGCAATGTCCACGACAGCCAGCCCTTCATTGAACGGTTGAAGCGCCAGCTTAGCCGCTTTTGTCTCAGCCCCCTTGCTGTTGGACTGGATGCGGGGTACTTCACTGCCCCGGTTTGTTACTTAACCTGAGGTTTGCTTAAGAAAGGAACTCAGTGCCTGAAGCACGATCAAAGTTTTTGTCAAAGAAAACAAAATCGTGGAGATCCTCAGGCATGTCTAATTTAGAAGAACTTTACTGTGACGTCGATGACTTTTGCCAACAATTTATGCCTCTCTGGCATCAACAGTTAATTGACAATGGCCTGTTCAAACGTCGCCGCAATGCTTCCCTTTCTCTCAGTGAAGTCATGACGATACTCATTTTATTCCACATGAGCCATTATCGTGATTTTAAAACGTTTTATATTCAGCATGTTAAACACTATCTTCAGGCCGATTTTCCCCGGTTGGTCAGCTACTCCCGGATGTTAACCTTGAAACAAAGGGCGCTCATTCCTCTTTGTGCTTTTCTTTCGTCACGCAAGGCCCAAACCCAGGGGATCGCCTTTATTGATTCAACCAAAATTGCTGTTTGTCACAATCTCCGTATTCCCCGTCATCGCGTATTTGAGGGCGTCGCACAGCGAGGGAAAACCAGTACCGGCTGGTTTTATGGCTTTAAACTTCATCTGGTTATCAATGATTGTGGTGAACTTTTAGCGGTTAAGCTGACCTCAGGAAATAAAGATGATCGTCATCCCGTCAAAGCGCTGGTACAAGGGTTAACAGGGTGTTTGTATGGCGATAAAGGGTATTTGTCACAGGCCTTGTGTGATGAACTGGAAGCAGAAGGAATAACGTTAATCACTCATGTCCGCAGTAACATGAAGGCAAAAGCGTTATCTCTGTGGGATAAGCTGATGTTAAGAAGGCGATTTTTAATAGAAACGGTTGTGGATCAGCTCAAAAATATTTCTCAGATAGAGCATTCAAGACACCGCAGTCAGCTCGGTTTTTTATTGGAAATCGTTGCGGGCTTAATTGCTTATACATTCCAACCGAAAAAACCGAGCTTGAATTTACGGGATGGTGATATCGCTATTTTTAAACGAAGCTGAGGTTGAGTCAGATAACTGCACAGTGGAACCAAAACGGAAGGCGCGACACTGACAAAACGGGTATAACTGAGCAAGGTTGGAAAATCGTGATGATGATATTTCCAAATATGATCCAGATAAAAATGTTTAAAATTACGGTAATGCGACAGGTGAAAGAGGATCAATATAGTCATAATTTCACTGTGATACATATGACCTTGCCTGCGCCGCAGACGATACCCGTTGTCGAGACAAAATTGCGCCCATTGAGGAATAAAAAAACGGCAAAAGTCATCGACATCGCAGAAAATTTCAACTAATTTGTTCATTGCCTGTTCCTCCCCAGAGCGGTTTTTGGTGTGCACCAAAACTTTGCTCTTGGAACAGGCACTTCGTCAATTCCTTATCCAGAATTCAGGTTAATGAGGTTTGTCAGCGGTCTGAATGATTTTATTGATGCGGAAGCCATCTGCGAAGCGGCCTCACGTCCTTCCATGCGTTTTGTCCGACCCAGAACGGAAGCTCAGCAGGCTATGCGTGTATTACATCGGGTCAGGGAGTCACTGGTCAGAGATAAGGTTAAAACGACCAACCAAATGCAGGCTTTTTTACTGGAATTTGGTATCAGTATGCCGACAAGGATAGCGGTTATAAACCGGCTTTCCCACGTGCTCGCCGAGAATGAACTTCCGCCTTATTTAACTCAGTTACTTATGCGCTTGCATACCCATTATCTCTATCTGGTTGAACAGATAACTGAGCTTGAGAATGAGTTAGCGCAAGCACTGCGATGTGATGATACGGGGCAACGGCTGATGACTATTCCGGGTATCGGCCCGATCACGGCCAGTATGTTATCCTCTCAGCTGGGTGATGGAAAGCAATATGCCTGAAGCCGGGATTTTGCCGCCTCAACCGGCCTGGTTCCTCGTCAATACAGCACGGGAGGAAAGAATACCCTGCTGAGTATCAGCAAACGGGGAGACAAGAAGCTCCGGCAACTATTAGTCCAATGCGCCCGTGTTTTTATCCAACGTATTGCTCACCAATCCGGGCGATTAGCGGATTGGGTCAGAATTCAACTTGAACGAAAACATTCGAATATTGTGGCCTGTGCGCTCGCCAACAAGTTAGCGCGTATAGCCTGGGCCATAACAACACGACAAACCGTGTTTGAAAGATAACGATAACGTGCCCCTAAACAGCCACGTTATCGTTGATTTAAACCGATTGCCTATCTGGTTTTGCGAAGACTGATTATTGATGACATGAACGGCCTGATGATGAACCTAAGCATAAAAATGGCTCTTTGAAGCCGAACGGCTTTTTTAGGCGCATCAGGCGCGGGCATCCTTGCCTATAGTGACGCCGGATAGATTTAAGCAAGCCTAAAATTCATCAAAATGAGTGTTGCAAAAACGAGGGTGACCATAGATTTTATGCTCTATATTGGAGTGTAATTTTCATTTTTTCATATTGAGTTTTTTATCGTCATCCTCTCTGGTTTTGCCCAGTATGCTCCCCGGTATCAGGTAATCATATGATTAGACTCTAATCATGACCTGAATAAGTCGCATTCCTGTGTCCGTTGCTTTGTCAGGCAATCTGATAATACTAAAAAATACGCCAGGCACAGCGCTAAATAAAACAAACAAGGATGTTGTGGTATGACAACTGAAATACCTCCTCTGTCGCCGTCGCCGACGTCTGAAGCTGAAATTGACAGCTTGCGGCAGGTGGTTTCTCAAAAGACCCAACCCAGGTTGTTGTTAAAAAAATGTCTGAGGTATCTGTCAATATTGCTTGTTATTGTCAGCATAGTATTGCTGGCATTCGTGGTACGGCAGCAACATCATCAGTTAGTGGAATTTCAATCATTGATGCGAAATGGATCATTCCAGCATTTGCCTGATGAGGTGCAAAAGTTGCACGAACGGCTTGATAAGGCAGATACCGGCTTTGTCTCCCGTCAGGACTGGCAAATGCAAAATGACCGGTTTCATCAGGCATTGATAGCGCAACAGGGATCCATCAACGACCAACAAAAACAGCTCGCACAGTCAGTGACTGATTTAAGCCGTGCTCATCAGGATCTTACCGAAGCAGTAAGTGTATTGAAAAATATCGGGAAACAGCAGGAAATACGCGTTGACGCATTAATCGCGTGGAAATCTCAGAAGGAAAAGCATTCTGGTAAAAAAGCGGGCACACCTGACCGGGAGGTTCTTCGAGCTAAGAAACAGAGAGTTGCTCCTTTCATACTTTCGGGTATTGAACGTCGGGGAGAACAAGTTTATGCCGTTATTATTCCACGAGACATAGATCCTCATTCCCAAATATCTCAAATGCGCTTACTGACTCCGGGTGAAAGCGCATTTGAGTGGACTCTGGTCAGTATCTCCGATCATCAGGCTTTGTTCCAGGTACAAGGGCACCGTCAAACCCTGTCAGTTAACGAGGGACAATAATGAGAAAAGGTTTTTTCAGCCAGAGGTGTTGGTTGATGCTGGTTGGCGTTGTCATGCCTCTGTCAGCCTCGGCGGCACAAGTTGCTATCTCGGAACAGACAACCACGGTTGCGAAAGCGACCCGGCAACAGGTTATGCAGGCCGAAAATCACCGTATTCAGGCGCAAGCGTGGGGGCTGACAGAAGCCGAATTTCAGCGTTATCAGAAATTGATGCAGGGGCAACGGGGTATTCAGTCTCCTGGACTCGATCCGTTGAGTGCATTGGGCATTGAGGCAGAAACAGTACAAGCGCGTCAACATTATGCAGAATTGTGGGTCAGGCAGGAATATGTCCGTACTGAAAAGGAACTGGCGTTCCAGCGGGCTGTGGATGCGGCCTGGAAACGTCTGGCACCGAATATTTTGCCGGTTAATTTAGGGAAGGGGGACGGAATCGCACAGGGTAATCAGGGACGGCTGGCGTTGTTTGTGAAAGAGGATTGCGCGGCCTGTGATGTTCGGCTGGCTGCTGTCTTGTCAGCTGACAGTGAGGTGGATATTTACCTTGTAGATAGTGAAGGCAATGATGATGTTTTACGTACCTGGGCAGGTAAACATCATATTCCGTCAGAAAAAGTCCGTAGTCGAAAAATCACACTCAATCATGACAAAGGGCGGCGCTGGCGACAATTTGGTCAGGGGAAAATGCCGGTCGTGCTACAACATGAGAATGACGGATGGCGTGTGGTGGCATTTTGAGTCTCGCTGTAGCGGGCAGCCTTTTTTGGGTGACCGAGGGTATAGCCGCCGCCGTAAAGCAGACTGTGCCGCCTGGGTATCAGCAGATTGCGCGGGTGCATGGCGTACCCGCTGAAATGCTTTATGCGTTGGCACTGGCTGAATCGGCAAAACGTTTGCCACAGGAGAAACATGAACGCCCCTGGCCGTGGACGCTCAATGTGGCTGGAAAAAGTTATCGTTATGCAACCCGACAGGCGGTCTGGCAGGCGTTGCAGGGATTTATGCGCAGCGTACCCCTCAAACGTATTGATGTGGGGATTACTCAAGTGAATTTAGGCTGGAACGGCCATTATTTTCGTTCTTATTGGGATGCCTTGGACCCCTATACTAATCTTCATGTGGCAGCTCGTATTCTGAAAAACTGTTATCAATCCAATCCGGGTAGTTGGTTGAATGCGGCAGGCTGTTATCACCATCCCGCTGGCGGTCAGCCCGCGAGTAAGTATCGGAAAATCGTCGCACGTAAACTGAGCACGCTGGAGACCCGATATCCTGTTTTATCCACCAATATTGCTGTAGCTAATACGACACTGACCTGGATTGAACCGAAGGGAAAGTAAAGAAGATGTTAATCCATAACTTAACCCGTTATCGCTACCGTTTATTTTTAATGATGATGATATTAACACCTTGTTCTCAGGCTGCACTGACTATTGTGGCTGATTTGGGTGGACAATCTACGGCAGCATATTTTGATGCCATTAATGCTCAGGATGATGAACTGACCGCCACTTCAAATGCGGAGGTGGCCCCGTCGGATTTAACCGAAGGAGGCATGTTACCGGTGGAAACACCAGAATTGTCTCCTGGACCTGTTGACGCTCGTCCGTTGCAATTGCCGGGAATGGGGGCGTTGTTCATGATTGGGGATGATGCCCGGTCAAAACAGTGGTTGAAGAAAAATTTGGTTGGTCTTCGGAAAAAGCAGGCGGTGGGGTTGTTGGTCAGTGTGCGGGATAAAACACAACTGGATGAACTGCGTCAGCTTGCAGAGGGCTTGGTATTAGCTCCCGCTTCCGGCAGTGATTTGGCTCGTCGTTTGCGCTTACAGCATTATCCAGTGTTGATTACCGATACTGGTTTAACCCAACAGGTGCGTTGATGTGGCCCCGTCATCCTATACTATCCGAACTGGTGTTACCACACAGTTTCCCGGTGCTTTTGTTGGGATTGTTGTTGGCAATTGTGGTGTTATGGCGGGCTAGATGAGCGATCGTTATGTGATTGAAGCACGGTTACGTCCGGCTGTTGAGCTGAATACCGCTGTTGTTTCGGCGGTTGCCGCCGGTGTCTGTATCGCAGCGCCGTGGGCTGTGGCATTGTCACCATCGGTCAGTTATGTCATGGCGGCAGGTTTTGGCGTGTTATCAGGTCTCCGATTCCGGCAGGGGCTACGTGTACTGAACTACCGGCGCAATATCCGACGATTGCCCCGTTATGTGATGGCCAGCCACCAGGTGCCCGTCAGTCATCAGAGATTGTTTCTGGGGAAAGGGTTTCTTTGGCAACAAAAACATACACAGCGATTTCTGGATACCTTGCGCCCGGAAGTCGAACATTATGTTCAACCTCCCCGGTACTATCAATTAGCGAGGGCATTTGAGCGGCGGTTTGAGTACCCATTGCTTTCTTTATGTCGTCTGACGCAACGTGATTCTCCGTGGAATCCACTGAGGCCATTGCCGCCGGTAGGAGGTAATCCGGCATTGCATGGCATTGAGCCGGAAGAGGTTAATGTATCAATGGACCTGTGCGAGCGGGTTGGCCATATGCTAGTACTCGGTACAACCCGTGTTGGTAAGACCCGCCTGGCAGAACTACTTATCACGCAGGATATCCGGCGAGGTAATATCACGATTGTGTTTGATCCGAAAGGGGATGCAGACCTGCTCAAACGTATGTGGGCGGAAGCACATCGTGCTGGACGGGAAGATGAATTCCAGGTGTTTCATCTGGGCTGGCCGGATATTAGTGCTCGCTATAATGCTGTTGGACGTTTTGGTCGGGTTTCAGAAGTCGCTTCTCGTATAGCGGGACAATTGAGTGGGGCGGGTAATAGTGCTGCTTTTCGTGAATTTGCCTGGCGTTTTGTCAATATCGTTACCCGCGCCTTGGTGGCTCTGGGGCAGAGACCGGATTACACCCTGATATTACGCTATGTCACCAATATTGGGGAATTGTATGAAACGTATGCTGAAAAAATTATCAGGCAATGCCTGCCTGTGTTATGGACGCAGGTGGAGAAAAGCTTGGGTCTGCTGACGGAAGACGATTTGCCACGCAATATGCAGGGGCAGACGAATGCAGTGAAAATCTGGGCGATTGAAATGGCACTAAGCTCAGAAGCGGGGAAAAAACTCTACGATCCGATACTGGACGGGTTGCGCAGTGCGGTTCGTTATGATCGCACCTACTTTGACAAAATTGTGGCATCCCTGTTGCCATTACTGGAAAAGCTGACCACGGGGAAAATAGCTGCTCTGTTGGCGCCAGATTACACGGATATGAATGATCCGCGTCCTATCTTTGACTGGCAACAAGTGATACGTAAGAAAGGTATCGTCTATGTGGGGCTGGACGCTTTATCGGATGCAGAAGTGGCTTCGGCAGTAGGTAATTCCATGTTCGCAGACTTGGTTTCTGTTGCAGGTCATATCTACAAATTTGGTTTGGATGATGGTTTACCAGAAGGCAAAACGAGAAAACTCCCTATTAGCTTACATTGTGATGAATTCAATGAACTGATGGGCGATGAATTTATTCCGCTGATTAACAAAGGTGGGGGCGCAGGGATAGAGGTAACCGCTTATACGCAGACCTTGTCCGATATTGAAGCCCGTATTGGCAGCAGTGCTAAAGCTGCACAGGTGACCGGGAATTTCAATACCCTAGTCATGCTGCGGGTCAGGGAAAACAACACCGCCGAACTGCTAACCCGCCAGTTGTCAGAGGTGGAAGTGTATACTAAAACTTTGGTCTCCGGGATTACCGATATCTCCAGTCCAGAGCAGGGGAGTCACTTTACCTCTAACACTCAGGACCGGGTTAGCACGATCAGAACGCCGTTAATTACTCCCGCCGAGGTGATTAATTTGCCAAAAGGGCAGGCATTTGCTTTGCTTGAAGGGGGACGGTTATGGAAGATCCGCATGCCGCTGCCAGCAGCCGATGATGATGACTTGATGCCCGAAAGCCTGCAAAAGATTGCTGATGATATGCGTAAACATTACCGTACCAGTGAATCCTGGTGGTCGGGGAGCGCAATGCCAGATGACAGACAGGTTGACCTGAATGCGGTGTTAAAAACTGCTGTGTTGGCCGATAACTTTGACATGGAGGTGGCAGACAATGGCACAAGCGAAAACTGAGTTGCCGCAGACACCACCGAAAAAGTCAGGACCATTAAAAACGGTTTTGTGGGATTTTCCGTGGATGTTTATTGGCTTGTTGCTGGCTTCGCTGCTTTTCAGTCTGGTGATTGAATATTTTGGGATCGCTTTTTTTTGGCCGGAACAAGGTGAGACACACAGCCAGCAAGTCATGATCACGGAAAGCGGTTGGTTGTCTAAAGAATTTACTCGCAGTTTACTGTTATCGGAGCCTGCTACTACGCTCAGTATCGGGTTAAAATGGGGGTATCAGTGGGTGTTTGTAGACAGTGGTGCACTAGACTGGATTAATCAGCAGCATACAGTACAAGCTCGGAGCCACCATGAAATGGTGAGAGAGTTGAGCGATTGGAGTGTATGGCGGGCGGAAAGTTTGCGGAAGTATCTGCTGGCAACGGTATATGTGACCGTAACCTTTGTTATCCGGCTCACTATATTGGTATTGTCTTTGCCATTGTTTGTGATGGTTATAGGTGTTTCTGTCGTTGAAGGGCTAAGTCGACGTGACTTGCGACGTTATGGTGCTGCCTATGAATCGAGCTTTGTCTATCATCATGCCAAACGGTTTGTGAAACCGGCGTTTTGTGTACCCTGTTTGTTATATCTCTCCTGGCCGTCGGCTGTGTATCCTAATTTACTATTGTTACCCGCAGCTCTCCTATCGGGGATAGCTATTACCGTGATGATGAGTACTTTTAAGAAATATCTTTGAGGTAATAAATAGGTAAAATTTTTAATGATTTTTGTTAGATTTTTCAGCGAAAAAGCCTAATTTGGCAGTAAAAAGAAAAAATAATGGCATTTACTCAGTTAATCATTTAGCGTGTTTTGTACTGCTTATTCTCGGCAGTTAGTGTGTGGGTGTTTTTAATAATCTTTTATGCTATGAATTGGGAACGGAGTAAAATGTTGCAACTTGATTTTGGCTCTTCAGATTCCTTCGAACGAGTGATATCTCCATTTGAGGAGATGGCTGCATATGAAGCGTTGTGGATTGAGCAGGGGGCTACATTTAAAACTATTGCTGATAAATTTCGGCAAGCACCTAATGGTACTATGCCGTCTGAACTCGTCTCCGAAGAAAAAAGAGAGTCTGTCAAAAAGTCACTGAAATATATTCTTAATAAATATTCTGTGGAGCATTTAGGTGTTAGAGTGCACGGAGCTAGTGAGTATCCTGATAAATTGAGAGATGCTCGTCACCCAATAGAATTGTTTTATTATCAAGGTTGGTGGGATTTAGTGAATACTCGGTGTGTAGCTGTTGTCGGTTCACGAAAGATATCTGATGAAGGTCGCCGTAGAACAAGAAAGCTAGTTAAATGTCTTGTGAATGATGGATTTACTATTATTTCTGGCTTGGCTGAGGGAGTAGATACGGTTGCTCATACGACTGTGTTGGAGTTGGGGGGTAACACAATAGCGGTTATTGGTACTCCGTTGTCTCATATTTACCCAAGACAGAATAGTGAGCTCCAAAAGGCAATTAGAGAAAATTATTTGCTAATTAGCTAAGTGCCGTTTAAACGTTATATTGAGCAAGATTACCGTAGTAATCGTCTGTTTTTTCCTGAGCGTACTGTGACTATGTCGGCATTATCTGAAGCGACTATTATAGTTGAGGCATTTGATACCTCAGGAACGATGACGCAAGCTAGAGCGGCTTTGAATCAAGGCAGGAAATTATTTATATTAGAATCTTGTTTCAAGAATACTTCAATTAGCTGGCCGGCAAAATATGAAACGTTAGGGGCTATAAGGGTTAAAGACTATGAGGATATTAGGGAACATCTGTGACTTACCGTCTTACAAAAATTGATGAATTGAGTTGTAGAGATCACTACTATCTTGCAGAAGACGACACTTGTTAATTTTATGGTGAATAGGTAGTCACTATAAAACAATGAAAATGGTTATTAAAAACCATTTGCCGCAAGTTCATATTGTGGGTTTATTTGTAGCTAGAACTGTGTGTGAAGCTGAAATCAATTGGTTTGATGAGTGCTAAATAATTCCTCCAATTTAATATCGACTAATTACTTATTAATACCTCTAACACACCATTTAATTACATTTTTTTTGTGTCGAATTGTACTTAATTAGTCAAATCTGCCTACAGAAAATATTATCTGTAAAGTTTGAATAAATGAACGCCTAATGATCTATTATACCACTTAATTTCTTTGTTGTATTAGAAATCCTCAGTTATCAATTCTATTATTTTAATTAGTCAGATGGGGGATATTTATAGTTTTGTATCAACCCTAAATTCAGATATTCAAAATTTTCAAAATCAGATAAACAATTATTCACTGTAATCGTTACTCTTTTTCGTCACTCTGTTGGTATGTATATCTACGCTGATTAGAGCAATGCTATGGTTTATTTCCGCTTATTTTCCCATAGTCTTTTTGTCCTGACGATACTCATGAGTTGGTCTGTACTGGCCGGAGAAAAAGATGAACTGGCCACCACACTCAGGCAGCTTGACCAGGTGCAGGCCAGTTTGGAACGTGCCCGGGTTTTGGCAGTTCAGGATGGTCAGGCAGACCGTTTTTATTTTGATTATCTACGTGCTAACCGGGACCTCAATATTATCCGTGAAGGCATTAACCGCTATCTGACACCATCCCGTGCCCAACCAGGGATTTCTGCGGCTGTGCTGGATGTGACCGGTCAATATCGTCAGGAGCGAATACGGTGAACGAGGTACAACGCAATGCATTCAGGGCTGCTTCCGGCAATCTCGATCCTCATGTGATGCAATTTCTCTGTATCGGTTTACTGATAGCGGTGCTGTTTCTCTGGGCAGCATGGGGAATAGTGGACATCTGGCAGGGGTGGGCCAATGAAAAGGTACGTGAAGCGGCGATGAACCGTTTTGTCATTCGTGTGGCGTTGTTGCTGGTGATGGCTATCTGGATGTTTGCCAGCTAATCGGTTTTTTAACCTGTAATGGAAAAAAGGGAAAAGGAAATGGATCTGTTAAACCGGGGATGTCAGTCACTGTTCCGCCTGTTTACCCGTATCAATACCCGTGCAGTGTCACTCTGTGTGCTGGCTTATCTGGTTTGTCAACCCGTGACAGCGGCATTGCCAACGGTTGAACCACCTTCCAGCGGGAGTGGCGGCGGCATTTTTAATACCGTTAAAGGTTACTTGCAGGACGGCATAGTAATAGGAGGGCTGGTCGTTGCCGCGATCGCGTTTATCAATGTAGCGACAGCGGCAATCCATACTTTTTCTGAAGTTCGCAGTGACAGAGCTTCCTGGACTAAATTTGGTGCGATTGTGGTGGTTGGTGTAGTGCTGTTAGTGGCGGTTATCTGGCTGCTGGGCAAATCGACTTCCATTCTCTTTTAACCCCAGGGAAGTGTCAGTATGGTTCAGACTATTCGTTTTTTACCTGATCGTCTTAATGCCGAACCTATCGTGTTCCGGGGATTTACTACCCCAGAGCTGGGCTGGACGGCATTAACGGGACTGATAGCTGGCACGGTCATTGGCTTGTTACTGGCACCAGTAACGGGTTGGGTGATGATACCGACGGTGGCACTGATTGCGCCGTTATTATTGATTGCCTTTGGTGGCAAATACCTGGCCCGGATGAAACGCGGTAAACCGGAGAATTACCTCTATCGGCAACTGGAAGTGAAAAAGCGGCACTATGGTCTGGGTGATCCGTCATTGATTGTCACATCACAATGTTGGGCGTTGCGCCGCAGTTATCGGGTAATAACTAAAGCGAGACGATTATGAGTCGTTTTCGTCATGCAATTCAAGATCGGGATCAGCATATCCTGACGCTACGTGCTGCCTGTGGTGTGCTGGTTTTGTTGTTGTTACTGAGTCTGAGTGGCTGGATGATGGCGCCGAGAGAGTTAACCATTCATACGCCGCCGGATGTCCGTAGTGGCAGTACCCGTCCGTGGTGGGAAGTGCCCGTCTCCCAAGTTTATGCCTTTGGTTTTTATATTTTTCAACAACTGAATGCTTGGCCGAAAGACGGGGACGTTGATTATCCGGCGAAAATAGCGGCGCTTTCACCTTATTTGACCCCCTCCTGTCAGGTGTTTCTGGAACAGGATGCTCAAAACCGGTCACAAGTGGGTGAGCTAAAAGATCGCGTGCGGGTGGTGTATGAAATTCCGGAACGGGGCTTTCGTGATAGCAATGTGACGGTGAAGGGCCGGGATAACTGGGTTATCCGGTTAGATTTAGTCGCTGATGAATATTTTCACGCTGAGCCGGTAAAACGGGCACTGGTACGTTACCCAATTAAAATCATTCGTTGGGAAGGGGATGCAGAGCGTAACCCGTTTGGTCTGGCACTGGATTGTTATGACAGCACACCGCAACGGCTGGAAGCTGCATCGCAGCCGGCACCGGCGAAAAAGGGGATATTCCCGTGAAAAAACAGGTACTCGTCGAGTTATTGGCATTGACCGCATTATTATTCTCTGGGTTGGTTATGGTTTCACCCGTTGAGGCTGTGGAGTTGATGAAGTGGGAGCGTATCCCGCTGCCGGTTACTCTGCATGTTGGACAGGAGCGAGTGGTTTTTGTGGATAAAAATGTTCGGGTAGGTTTTCCGAGTGCGCTGAATGGCAAATTGCGGGTACAAAGCACCGGTGGCGCAGTGTATCTGTATCCAAGTGAAACGTTTACCCAGACCCGACTGCAACTTCAGGATGTGGAAAGTGGTGAAGTGATTTTGCTGGATGTGACAGCTACAAATGGAAAAGGTCCCTTTGAGCCGGTTCGTGTGGTGTACCACGGGGATGTGACCACGCTGACGGACAACGACCAGGTTCACTACGGTGCCAAAGGGGATAACATGTTAGCAACGTCTCCCTCTCTTGCTGGTGAACGTCAGGCCGTCCGGCGTCAAAAACTGTCCTACACGGCTCCGTTGCCGGTGGTCCTGACCCGTTACGCCGCGCAAAGTCTGTATGCGCCGTTGCGTACAGTAGAAGCTGTTCCCGGTATTCACCCGGTATCATTGGCCTTGTCGTCTCGATTGACTACATTATATCCCTCTGCGCCGGTAATAGTCTCCCCATTAGGGGGCTGGGGGGTGGATAACTTCACTGTGGTGGCACTGAAAGTGCGTAATACCCACCGTGAGAACGTGGTGCTTGATCCACGCAGGTTGCAGGGGCAATTCATATCAGCGACCTTTCAGCATCGTTGGCTGGGACCGTCAGGTACGCCGGAAGACACGACTACCGTCTATTTGGTGGTGAAAGGTCGGCCTGACCGCGCCTTTCTGCCCGAACCGGTGAGGTCAAAAACGCCCATGAAGCAACAAGGAAATCCCCATGCAAATTAAGTCAAACGGCTTGGTGAAATGGGTCGTGCCTATTTTTGTTATCGCGGGATTAGCGGTGGGTATAAAGAGTTGCCGGCAATCTAATACCTCTGTTAGTCAGGCGGTTAATAATCATGCACTGGCGGAGTTGTCTCCTGGGGAGTTACGTACATTAGGTATTGAGGGAGACACCCCGGAAGACACATTGCGTACTCTGATCGGTGCCTTGCGTAGTATCCGTGTTCAGCAGGCGGCATTGGAAAAACAAAATGCACAATTACTGACTGACAATGAGAAATGGCGAAACGGGAGTCAGAGCATGACTGACCAGATTAACCAGGTGGTAGCGGGCAACCGCGAAGAAACAGAAAAGCAACAGCAGGTATTGAAAGCGGAGCAGCAAACATTGTTCAGCCGGCTTGATCAGCTGACCAGCCAGTTAGGTAAAGGTATAAGCACGGGACACGCTATTGTTGAGCGTGATATGCCGTTGGGGTTAGGGTTGGATAATGTAGATCAGCGTATAAACTTAGATAAAGACGGGCTAGTTTGGATTACCCCACAGGACGGGCTTCCGATTGATCCACAGACTGCGATGAATGGGCAGTCAGCAACTTCCCGTTTCCCGATATCATTTCTGGAAGACAATACGTTGAATCGGCAGAAAACAGAATACGACCGTATTACCAAGAATCAGCAACTCTCTACTGATGGTCGTATAGACGAGTTTATCCGGCCAGTTTATACCCTGCCCGAGAATACGACGCTGGTCGGCAGTCAGGCGATGACTGCATTATTAGGCCGGGTGCCAGTAAATGACAAAGTCACTGACCCGTATCCTTTTAAAGTACTGATTGGTAAAGATAACCTGACTGCCAACGGCATTGAATTGCCGGACGTGGAAGGTGCGATTGTTTCTGGTACGGCTACCGGTGACTGGACCTTGTCTTGCGTGCGCGGCAATGTCACTTCTTTAACTTTTGTCTTTGCAGACGGTACCGTCAGAACTGTGCCGAAATCGGATAATCGCACCAATGGCAGCCATCACGTTCAGGATAATAACGGCGGCGGTATCGGCTGGCTATCTGACGACAACGGTATTCCGTGTATCAGCGGTGAGCGTAAATCCAATGCATCCAGTTACTTACCAACCTTATTTGCTCTTTCTGGTGGCACAGCTGCGGGTGATGTGTTGTCGCAAAGCCAGCTAACCACTCAGTCCAACGGTTATGGCGGTGCGACGTCATCACTGACCGGGGATGCCGGTAAAGCGGTTTTGGGGCAAGCCGCTGCCGGAGGATTTAAGGCCGTATCCGAATGGGTCAAAGCTCGTTATGGCCAAACTTTTGATGCCGTTTACGTACCGCCGGGTGCCAGAGTAGCCGTGCATATTACCCAGCAAATACCGATTGATTATGAAGGGCGGGGACGCAGGGTGAAATATAACTTTGGTCTTGGACAGGAGGTCCGTGATGGTCTGGACTGAGAAAACGAGCATGAATAAAGCGCGAAAAATAGTGATGTTGGTGGTGATAACGATCCTGACCGGTTGCAGCACGTCTAAAGAAGAGATGCTTCCACCGGGAGACAGCACAATGCTAGCTCTGTGGCAGGGGAAAGTCTCGTCGTCACAAGTTACGATGGAGGCCCGTAAAACACTGCGCCGGGAGCTGAACGAACGGGAACAGCAGGCTACGCTGAATTACACGGAAAGTTATAATCGTACACAGGAAAATGAAATCAGTCAGACTTTCCCTCGGTTACCCAATCCGGACATGGTGATGTATCTCTTTCCACATTTAGTTGCGGGGAACACGCCAGTACCGGGATACAGCACGGTGTTTTCGTTCTACAACCAGGTGCAATATGCTTTGCCGGGTGAACGGACGGAGGCATTGTGATGTGGTCGCTGTTGAATAAAGTCCGCTTGCGTAAACGGGGTAATCTATCGGAAGTTTTGGGTGAAACTGAGGTCATACTACCGTCGTCTTCTACCGTTGTTGGGCGTGAACCTTTGAGGCGTCCCGGCAAAATGACCAGCACGGATGAAACTGCGTTGTATGACACTTGGCCGTCTATCATTGATTACCTGCCTTGGGTCGAATATTTGGACGATGAGAAGTGTTTGTTGCTGGATGATGGTCTTTCAGTCGGCGCTATTTATGCTGTTTCCCCGGTATCGACAGAAGGACGCCCCACTGCCCGTCTGGAAGACATTCGTGACCAGGTAGAAGATGCGTTGCAAGACAGTCTGGAAGAAGATGACGTATCTCCCTGGGTAGTACAGTTTTTTTGTCAGGATGAGGATGATCCCGCGTTATATCTGACACAACTTCGTCAGTATATTAAACCTTGGGCGCAGGGTTCAGCCTTCACTGAAGCTTGGTTGGCTGAAACCGAACGTCATCTGAAGGGGATAGCCCGACCGGAAGGGCTGTTTAACGATTCATTGGTGACTGGTCAGTCCTGGCGGGGACAGCAACGTCGTACCCGGATGGTCATTTATCGTTGGGCCCCTGTCGGACAGAAAGAAAGCTTGCTACCCATTGTGTTGCTTAATCAGGTGTGTGACCGACTGACAGCTTCTCTGGCGAGTACAGGTATTTTGTGCCAACGACAAAATGGTGAACAGGTTCATCACTGGTTACTGCGATTATTCAATCCTGATCCAGATTGGATAGACAAAGCGACGTTGTATCAGGCAGCGAGTTATGCTACCCCACAGGCTGGTGAGAGGAAGCCAGATAATGATTTCACGGAAACCTTGTGGTTTACCCCGCCACGTTCTGACGTGAAAAACGGTGTATGGTGGTTTGATAATATTGCTCACCGAGCGGTACCGGTTGAACGGCTGCGTCGTCCACCAGAGCCGGGAACGCTGACCGGTGAAATGGTCAGAGGGGAGAATATCAATGCACTGATGGACTTATTACCCTCAGGAACTCTTGTTTCGCTGACTGTGGTCGCACAAGCACAAGACACGCTAGAACAGGATTTCGACCGGTTGTCAAAAAATGCCGTGGGAGAAAATACTGAATCAGGGAGAGTACGTTCAGACGTAAAAGAAGTTAAGGCACATCTGGGGCTGAGACATAAACTGTGCCGTTCTGCACTGACCTTTCTGTTACAGGGGGCTGATGTTGACGATTTGAACCGTCGGCATCAGCAACTGGCCGCAACCCTGTTGGTATCGGGGTTGCAGCCGGTCAAACCCGAATGCGACGTAGCGCCGTTAAACGGTTATCTGCGTGCCTTACCGATGTGTTTTAACCCGCAACGAGACAAACATCACTGGTATACCCGGTTGACTTGGATGCAGCATGTGGCTGGGTTGTTGCCAGTGACAGGGCGGGCGCCCGGCACAGGCAACCCGGGTCTTAGCTTTTTTAACCGGGGCGGCGATGTGCTGACATTTGATCCGCAAAATAAATATGACCGTACCCAGAATGCGCATCTGTTGCTATTCGGGCCGACTGGTGCGGGGAAGTCGGCTACGCTCTGTGCGAGTTTATCGCAGTTGATGGCGGTGCACTGTCCCCGATTATTTGTGGCGGAAGCGGGCAACAGTTTTGGGCTGTTTGCCGATTACTGTCAACGCCTGGGGCTGAGTGTCAACAAAATCAGCATTAAACCAGGTTGTGGTGTCAGTCTGGCGCTGTTTGCCGATGCCCACCAATTGCTTCAAGTGGCATCTTCTCAGTTGGATTTGGCGGGTGAAAGGTCGGCAGAGGAAACCGCAGATGACGAGGCCGATGAGCAGCGCGATATCCTGGGAGAAATAGAACTTGCGGCGCGCATGATGATCACCGGTGGGGAGAAGAAAGAGGAAGAACGTCTGACGCGGGCGGATCGGGGCATGATACGTGAAGCCATCATGATAGCGGCGAGAGCCAGCTTTGATGACGGCCGACAGATGATCGCGGAAGATTTGCAAAATGCATTGTCTGTGATTGCCCGGGACAGCCGGCGGGATGAACAGGGGAGAGCATTGTGTACCGAACAGCGTCGGGCCCGTGCTGAAGAGATGGCGGGGGCGATGTCAATGTTCACCAGTGGTTTTGAGGGGGAATTGTTTAATCGTCCGGGAACACCTTGGCCAGAAGCAGATGTAACGCTAATTGATCTCGGTACGCTGGCGCGTGAAGGATATGGTGCGCAGATGGCCTTGGCGATGGTGTCTCTGGTCAATACCATCAACAATATGGCGGAACGTGATCAATTTGATGTAAGGGAAATTAATTTTGTCGTGGATGAGGCGCATGTTCTGACCACTAATCCGTTATTGTCACCTTATATGACCAAAGTGGTCAAGATGTGGCGAAAATTAGGGGCCTGGTTGTGGCTGGCTACTCAGAATTTGGCGGACTATCCGGATACGGCTGAGAAAATGCTCAATATGGCGGAGTGGTGGTTGTGTTTGACAATGCCGCCGGATGAAGTCGAACAGATAGCGCGTTTTAAAAAGCTTTCTGAAGAACAAAAATCGGTGTTGCTATCAGCCAGCAAACTCCCGGGTTGTTACACCGAAGGCGTGGTGTTGTCGAAAAAAGTGGAGGCGTTATTTCGGGTGGTGCCGCCCAGTGTGTATCTGGCGCTGGGCATGACGGAGAAAGAGGAAAAGGCAGAGCGCAGGGCGATTATGAAAGCGCTTCATTGCAGCGAATTGGATGCCGCTTTTGTTGTGGCGAGAAGGCTGGACCGTGCCCGTGGTCTGATATCTGGGGAAGTGGCGGATGGGCGTGATGAGGATCTCTTATCCATGCAGGAGTGCAGGCTATGAATATCAGGGTATTCTGGGCGCTTTTCCCGTGGTTAATACCGGTATCCGTGTTTGCCAGCACAGTGATATATACCGACACAAGCCATCCACCGCTCAATGCTGATCAAAACGTCCAAGTTGTGTACCTAGATAAGCCAGAGCAGTTGCAATCACAGTTATTCAGTAAGCTGTCTGCTGATCCTCAACAGGCAGTCAAACAGGCCCGTCAGATTTTGCAGTCTCCATCGTGGCATCAACAGGAGCGACATATCAGTCAGGCTTATCAGGGGTTACTGAATGCCTGGACTCTGGGCCTTAAGAAGTTCCCGGCAGTGGTTTTTGATGATGATTATGTTGTGTATGGTACGACAGACGTTAGACATGCCCGGTTACTTTGGGATACCTATCAGCGGGAAAAACAGCCATGAAGTCTCTGGATTTACCGTCATTAACATGGCATTCCCGGCTGAAAAAGTGCGGCATAGTCCTGCTGTTAACGGTTGTTCTGGCGCCCGTGGCCGTTGCCAGTGTGAATACAGCCCAGATTGTGGCCAGTGCCGCGTCGGCATCGTGCATCAGTTGGCGAATAAAAGGCATATGTTATTGGCTATTGTGTTCTCCCTGGGGGTGCAAAGTGCGTACCTCGATAAAAGTGGAACATTTTATTCCTCAGGCAGTGGTCTCCGTCTATAACGCGCCTGGCGGTAATCCCTGGAGAGAAATGTCTCTGGTCAGCCAGACTGTTGACGGCGTGGAAAATGCCGTAACGCGAGTACTTTCCGGAATAGCCGTGGGCGGCGGTAATCATCAGCTGAAAATCCCAGGCAACCGGAAAAACAATCTGCATTTTAAATATGCCGATGCGATTGGGCATCCGGCAACTTCAATAATGGGCGGGAAAATTTCGGGGTATGCGTGTAAAAGTGCCGCCACGCCTTTTATGCCTTATTTTTTAAGTACTCTGGATAGCGTAGTTTGGCGGACCGGTGTGCCAGAGTCGTTTTATCCCGAAGCGCTGATTCCTGGTAAACGTGAACTGGGTTATTCGTTTCGGGGCAATATGTGGGGCAATATTTATCCGCGAAGCGGGTTTGTGACGCAACAGGATGAGGATAAAGCGGCTGCGGTGGTAGCGCAACGGGTAGTTGACATTATTACCCGCACAGGACAGGGGCATGTTTATCAACTCCTGAAAGGGAACCGCAAACAGGGTTACTGGCCACCCGGCGAAGTCGTTGAGAATACGGGTAACCAAAATCATCAATGGCAACGTATAGCGCCTAAAATGAGCGCATCTTGTGCTGTTTTTCCGGATAACCGCGGGGAAGCGGCAAAGGACGGGAATTATGTCTTTGCATTGTGGCAACCCTATAGTTGTTGTCAGCGACGTGGACAGACTTTTCTCTACAGTACAGATTTTTGAGACTGGGATCATTGGATGAGACAACGATTATTTTTGCCGGTATTGATAGCACTGGCGTTTATGCGTGTTCCTGTTGTTCAAGCGGCAGGTTTTGCCATTGCTGACAGCCCGATAGGTTACGGGAAAAGTATGAATGGCGCTGTATCGGACAAACTGTTTTACAACATGGGTGGCGGATCAGTGATATCGCAGCCGGCGACCCGCAGCAATTTGCAACATCTGGGCGGATTAAACCTCGGTTGGAGCAGTGACCTGATGTGCGGTAACTTTGATTTAAAAACGACGGTAGGGAATCAGCTTAATGGCCTGACTTCGGGTTTTAAAAACCTGATGGGCGAAGTGATACAGGGAGCTACTGGGGCTGTAGCCAGTTTGCCGGCAATGGTTATCCAGCGTGCTAATCCGGGATTATATGAAATGCTGACCAATGGTGTATTACAGGCAGGCATTGCGTTCGACAAATCACAACTGAGCTGCCAGAACATGTCACAGCGTATGATGGATTTTTCCGATAGCAATAAATGGACTAAAGCGGCGTTGATGGAGGAATACAAAACGTTGGTGAATACCGGCAACGGTGATGCGGTTGGCACGACACAAAAAATGGAGGTTGCAGACGGTACACAAGGTTCAAACTGGATAGGGGGTGAAAAACGGGGAGGAAAAGGGCAGAAAGCCATTCAGCCTATCCGGGATCTGGCAAAAGCTGGCTTCAATATGATGAACAACCTGCCGGCGAATAGCCATGCCAATGTCAGCCGTGGTCAATGTAATGGTGCTGCGTGCCAGAAATTCAAGAACAGTGAAGAAGCCGCCGCCGCAGTAGTCAGGGTGTTAGGTGATCGTTCGGTTAGAACCTGTATTGACAGTCGTCAGTGTACCAGTGGTGGTACCGAAGATCAGCCAGGTGCGAGTGTCGCTGGGACGGGGTTTGCGCCGATGCTGGAAGAGGCTACCAAAACCAACATTGAGCAATTGATGAAACTGGTCAGCGGGGAAAATGCTCCCACCGTAGTCAATCTGGCAAAACTCAAAACGGGTAGCCTGGCGGTGACTCGCGGGGTTATCCAGGCACTGAAACGTGATCCGGACAGTGGTGCGCTGGTGAGTCGGTTGGCCAGTGAGTTAGCGATGGCAGACACCATTGAGACCGCGCTCACTATGCGGCGAATGTTGATAACCGGACAGGCAGAGCCGAATGCGGCTGCTCAGACGCAAGCTATGGAAGAGAGTGATCGTCGCATTACGATATTGGACAGAGAAATTGTCGCTATGAAGAATGAGATGGAGCTGCGCCGGGCGATTGCACAAAATACCGCCCTGACCGCGCTTGAGCGTGAACAAAATCGGGTAGAAATGAATTTGCAACGGATAATACCGACAGTCGTATTAACACTTTGTCTGTGCCGCCAAAAGGGCGTGAAGGACAATAATGATGTCTGAGCAAAGTGAAATCCGGGTACCTACTGGCACTAAACAAAGGTTGATAGTGGGACTGAAACGGAATCTCAGACGAGGGTTAATCGTCATGCTGATGATGGGGTGCATGTTACTTGTTGCCGTAGTTGGCTTGGCGTATCCGTCTCAGATCAATGCCTTACAACATTGGATGTACACGACCCGTTACGGCTGGCTGGTTTGGCGATTGGTCATGTACAGTGTTATTGCCTGTTTCATGTGGCAGCTTTGGCGATCCCCATTGCCGTTAACACAGAAAGCTGCTTTGAAACGGATTGCGCTAATTTCGCTGGGATTCGTGGGATGTTGTGAGTATGCCATGTTCTTCGTCTCCGGAGAGCAGCCATGACAACTTACAGCTATTTGGAATATTTTCTGACCCTGCTGGGTTGGATGGTGAATAATGGCTTGTGGAATGTGCTGTTGGCCACTGGGTTATTTGTGCTGCCGCTGACATTTAAAATTATAGGTATCTGGCTGAAAGTCCGGGAAGAAGGGGAGGATGAAGGAAATAAGGGCATGCTCTCAGTGACCCGGATTGAAAACACCTTGTATGGTGCTTTTCTGGTGATGATTGCTTGCTGTGTGCCGTTGGTCAATGTGAGTCTGAGTACCATTACGTATGATGACTCGCGGGCAAAAAGTTGTGGTACTTGGACACCGAAACCGGCTGAAACGGGCTATGCGTCAGTGATATCGTCGCTTGAGGGTAAAACAGCGGCCGCTCCAGTTTGGTGGATACTGGTTCATCAGATTTCCAAAGGGGTCACTCAGGCCGCAATAGCTTCTCTTCCCTGCCGCCCCGACCTGAGGCAACTGCGTTTTGAGGTCCAGCATACGCAGATTAATAATCCGGCATTGGCTCAGATATTACAGGATTTCACCCATGACTGTTATGCGCTGGCATTGTATCAGTGGAAACGCCGGGACGAGGGAAAAACTCTGGATGAAGCGGTATTACGGGATATTGAATGGTTGGGGTCAAAAACGTTTCTGAATGGGGCGGGTTATTATGATGCGCTTCAGTCAAAAACGCCCCGGTCGGATTTTCCTTGGAAACCGCACCGTGATGACGGCTTTGCTAATACAGGACAGGGGGGCTATCCGACCTGCAAAGAATGGTGGTCAGACAGTCAGGTAGGATTGGAAAAACGGATCATGGCGCAGGTTGAACCAGGCATGTGGTTTCGGTTATCGGCGGCATTAAAACTGATGGGTAAGGAGACATCAGAGTACAAAGAAGCGGTGATACGGCGTCTGGTGAGTCCGGAAAACCTGACAACATCTCAGGGGGGACATGTCTATGCAGGTTACGGGGGAAACGCGGATTTTACCCTGATGAATTCAGTGGGCCGTCTGGCTTCATTGGGTGGGATGTCGTTGGGCAGTCTGGCGGCATTTCCGGCATTTGATGCAATGCGCCAGGCATTACCAATGGTGCAGGCTGTTATACTGATGGCAGTGACTATCATATTACCGCTGATTATAGTATTTGCTGTCTACGAATATAAGACGGTCATTACGCTGACCTTTGTCGTGTTTGCGTTGAACTTTTTGACATTTTGGTGGGAATTGGCACGCTGGTTGGACAGCTGGTTATTGGAGGCATTGTACGGTTCGGATACGCACAGCCGATGGAATATGGCCGGTTTTCAGAATAGCACAGACGATATCATTATGAGTTTTGTGATGGGAGCGATGTTTATTGTGTTGCCGGCATTGTGGATGGGAGCGTTGTCGTGGGCGGGTATCAGAGTTGGTGGAGCATTAGAAAACACAGCGTTGAGACATGGGACTTCGGAAGCTCAATCTAGTGGTGCCAAAATAGGAGAGTCGGTGTCGAATAAAATCATGAAATAGTCTATATGATTATATTAAACAGTGATATAGATAATTTATTTCACTGTTTTTAATCATCTAGTTTGCTGCCGTTAGAGTAAAAACCATAACCTTCTGAACCATTCCGATACTTAGCTTTTAGAGATTCACTGTAGGTAGTATCTTGCTTGTTATCTTTAGCTAGTGAAAGTCCCAGTAGTAGTCCAAAGATAAGCACAATAATTCCTACTGCCATTAGTACTCCTATCAGCAAAGTGACCACTATACTGCTAACAAGTAAATAAATAGGCGTATGTCCTATCCAGCTAGGGAGATTGTATTTGTGGGCTTTAGTAACACAATGTGCATCCCAAGTACGTAAACGCCGGCATAAGTTGCGGTAAATGTTAGCGGCTTTTGCTCCCCTAGTTTGGGCACGTGTTATACGTTGTTTGTCATGATGGTTAGTCATTGGATAGCCTCTTGTGGAGGTGATGTTCAGATAAATAATATGATTATTTTCTGGTTAGGTTAGCCAAAAATCTGAGCTGCGTCTATGGCGTGAATTGTAAAACGAGTTGTGTGTTATGCACATTTGCACGGCTGATAAAGCTCATTCACCTGACCCCATCAAAGGGTCGGGTGAATGAAAGCGGTTGGTGAGCTGGGGAGGCGAACCAACATCAGCGGTGTAACTGTGTATAACGCTTATTTAACGAAAGATGGGTAGAGTCATATTTTTAACTATTATAACATATATTAGGCACAAATTTTTTGGTTGATAAGGTATGTGTAACTCAACTTATCCTTTCGTTCACCAAATTAATGTGGAATATAAAAGATATTGTTTTAGTATTATTGGCAAATTTTAACCATGTATTAAGATATTTTTGCATTGTCAAAATATATGGTAACCCTAAAGTTCCCAGAATGGATCTGTATGCCAAGTTTCTGGAAAACCAGCAGAATGTAACAGTGGTATTACTCTTGGAAATTCATGTGCTAAAATGTGAATATCTTGGCCCACATTTACTCCCAGTTTTAAGATTTTGCTTAAATGGTGAAGAGTTGCAAGAAAGACATAGATACGATTGTTATTAGCTGGAGGTATAGAAAGGTGTGGGATAATTTCTGCTGGGGCTCTTAAATTTGAATTCCAAAGACGATTATGATGTGCACATTTGTTTCTCACATCTCTTAATCCACTAATCCACCCAACCAGCGTTTCAAATTTTTTTACACCAAATTCTTTGGCTAAATTGTTGAGGATGTTTTCTCTTTCTGATATTTGAAAACGACGTTTGTCCAAGCAATCATAAATAACAAATATATTTCCCAATGTTGCTAATTCGCCGATAATCCAAAAAGGGGGTAGGGATTTATAATTATCATTTTTCTCATTATAGTACTTTTCCTTATAATGAGTGGCATATTTTTCATTACAAGATGTAAATGAATTTGATAATTTTGAACGTAATAAGTCTATTTTATTTATTTTTTTATTAAAGAAGTTTTTATCGTCGAGATACCAAAATGGATCATCTGTATATTCTGATATAGTGTGATCTAGCCTACTGCGAAATTTTATTTCTAGTCGAGAAATTATGCGAAATATGTAATTGCGTAATGATTCATCGAAACGATAAATATCAAGGCCGTTTTCAAAAAAAACGCCATCGCGAAATTGTTTTTTTCCTTCTTCATTTTGATACATGAACTGGAATAGGTAAATTTTAAAACGATAATAGCTGATAAATGATAATATGTGTTCGGCTAGTACTTTATCTTTGAAATTTAGGCCCTTTTCCTCTAAATCACCAATAAGGTCTATAGGTTTGCGATGCGACTTTGAGTAGGGGATATGAGCCATGATTTAAGATTCCATAAAAAAAAAGCCCGCTTACGTTCCCGGAGGAAGGTAGCGAGCGTTGTCGATACTTATGCTACCAGAGAAGAGAAAAATGTCAATAACATATCAATAGGTTTTTGCCTTAACAGTAGGGTGTTTGACGCTATCTGTTTGTTGCTGTAGGATTCTTGTTGTTGATTGCGGCTATTGCCGCCAGCAACGTGCTAGGGTCACTGATGGTGGAAATCATGCTGCTGATGCCGAAAGATATTTGGGATAAACTCTTGCTGAGAAGTCAACAGGGGTTTTCTCGCCTTTTTAATTAAAAAGGCAAAAATGAGGATACGCAAGCCTAATATGCTGGCATTTGTTAGTACTATAATTGTACATCTTTGTCTCAACAGAAGGTATATTCATTAGGAAAGCTTTAAGTCACGCGGTTTCTCAGCATCGTGAACATCAGAAAAACACAGATTTTTATTTTATAGCTGTAGTACTAAGTGATGATAGGAGAAGGTTATGCAATCAAAACGCCAAGTTTCTGAACTTAAGCAAATGTCTGTAAAAGAGCGCAAAATTGAAGGTATGCGTCGGGCTAAGGCGGCTTTTGATCTGGCTGAACGTACAGGTATGTTAACAAAGCGTTCTGTTATCGTTGAGCGCTGATTTCTTCGTTAAATTGATAAAGCTTTGTCAATGATTTCCCTTTTGAGTGGTAGTAAGTTTTTAAGTTAGTTTGCCAAGTTCGTAATTGCTCTTTGGGTGTTCTACCCGATTGTTTTTATACTCTCACGTTCAGTTCTCCGTGCTGCACCCACGCTTAACTCTATGCTGTTATGATCACCAATTGATTGTGTTTAATTTTTTTCTTGACTTATCAGGGTAGTAATGCATTGCAAAATTTCTTTGTCTGTTGATTCATCCCCTGCAAGAGCCACTTTGATTGCTTGTTTCAAACTTGATCTAATTTGAAGCCTATCAATGGCATCCTTGATGTCTTGTTGTTCATGAGCCATTGTTAATAGCCCTTCAATACCTTTGCGATGAATTAATTTTATAAGCTTATCTACTTCGCATAGATTTAAGGAGTTAAAAACCAAGTTCCAGGAATGTCGTAATTCAATACTATCATTGTGTGCATCTGGTGTTTCAAATTTGAAATTTTTATCCCCATTTGCAAGCCAATCTAGGCTTACATTCTCCTTATTAGCAACAATTTGCATATATTTTAATGATGGGCTTGTTCCTTTATTGATGTAGTTATTGAGAGTTGAATAAGGTAAACCCCAATCCTTAGCAGCAGTCCTAATGTTTCTTTGCCCTACAAGTTGTAATAACCTACTGATTAAACCTTCTTTTTCTTCTTCGTCACTAAAAGAAGCACCTGATGCTTTTTTGTTTGTCATTTTCTCAATTTTCGTTCAATTAGTTGATTTTTAATAAAAATTACTCTCTAAAAGATGAATTTTTCAAATTAGGAAAATTGTGGTCCTAATTTGCTTTACAATATTCAAATTTGGATCAATACTTGTGTTCCAGTGAATAATTTCCCAAAGATTATTTGCACTGACAATTGGTTAGAGTAATTGAAATATAGATTGAAGTAAAACGTACTACTAACAGAGTTTAAAGCAAAGAATGTTACTCGTCGTTTTACAGTATTATTAGATAGTTATACCCGATTGGAGAATTATTGTGGAGAAAAAAGATTGGCATTCGGCAGATATTATCGCTGCGTTAAAAAAGAAAGGAACGTCATTGGCTGCCGTTTCTCGGGAAGCTGGACTAGCATCGTCAACATTATCCAATGCTTTACAGCGTCCCTGGCACAAAGGTGAAACAATCATTGCGAATGCATTAGGACAGAAGCCTGATGAAATCTGGCCTTCCCGTTACCAGAAAAGAAGGAAGAGATATTGATCTTCAGGAGCAAGAGAAAGAATATGGTGACAGTTATAGGAACCATAAAAACAACGCTCTGAAAGTGCTACAACACAATCAGAGCGTCTAACCGCAACATTATTGGAGCTAATGCTATGGCTAATATGAATAGTAACATATCCTCATACTCAAAGCGTTATACATTTAACGCGCAATCTAATGTAGAAACTGAAGCACATACCTTGCTTACTGACTTTTCTTTGGTTTTAATTTTTTGTAAACCAATTGAGAAGCAATATTATGCACAGTAGTATTCCTGATACTCCCGACGACAGTGAGATATCTGATGTGAATATCCTATGGTCTGGCATGTCGGATGCGATTGCGTCACTGGATCTCTCATGTGTTAGCGATACTGTACTGTGTCAGCTAATTGAATCATCTAAAGAAAATACTATGGGTATTTGTCATGGTGTAACTTTTCTTGGTGACTCAATGTTGTCGTTTGCCAGTAATAATATCCATGAATTTACTCCAGAGAGTTTGTGTCAGCTCGGGCATAGCCTATCGGCGCTGAGTTCTCTATTACCGATGCTTTTTACCATTCATGAAAAAGCGAGTGGTGAATATCGTCGTAGGGTTTTGAAAGAAGAAACAAAATAGCCTTGTCAAATGAAACCGGAAAATTTTTGGATAGTTTTCCGGTTTAAAGGCATAAACTATCGCCGACAGGATATTCGATATTGTTGATACTCGTCGGGGCGATTTTTCCCCTTTCCGCCGCCCGAACCGGCATCAGGATGTCGTTACAGTGGCATCAGCACGCTAAATAAGGTATTGAATGCCATCTGGTGTGGGGCTTCTGTCCAGCCAATTGACAACCATTTTTTCATTAACATCGCTGAGTAAGCCCCGGAGACAAGCGAGACTGAGTTGTTGCGGACCGGCAGGATGAAATAAGGGAGTCATACAGGCATGTGTTGGCTGGGGATGGCATATTGGGCATCTTCCCGTATTTTGAGAAAAAGAAAACAATGCGTCATCATAACGTAACCGATATTACGGTTGTAGTACTCAGTTTCCACATAGCTTAAGTATAATTCTCACTAACCCCGATTAATTTCTTTAAATTTTTGGATAGTATATTTGATGGCTTGTTCTGTTGGCAAACGCTCCATTGCACTGGCGCCATAGAATCCATGACAATCGGGGCAATGAGCTAAAATATAGGCTACATCTTCCGGTTCCGAAATTGGGCCGCCGTGGCACAAAATAATAATGTCATTTCGGACAGTTTTAGCCGCCGAAGCACAAGCATTAACGATTGGTATACAAGATTTCAGATCATATGATGTATTAGCACTAATATCGCCGCTAGTGGTTAGCCCCAGATGTACGACGATGATATCAGCACCTGCTTGTGCCATAGCTTCAGCCTCTTTTGCATTGAAAACATAAGGCGTGGTAATCATTCCTTTTTCATGTGCCAGGCGGATTAGCTTCACCTCCAGTGCATAGCCCATGCCTGTTTCTTCCAGGTTTTTTCTGAACTTTCCATCAATAAGTCCTACTGTTGGGAAGTTCTGAATACCAGCAAAACCTTGTGCCTTCAGTTCATCTAGGAAAAGAGGTAAATTACAGAATGGATCAGTACCACAGACACCCGCCAATACAGGTGTTTCCTTAACTATCGGCAATATTTCATTACCCATTTCTCTGACAATTTCATTTGCATTACCGTATGGCATTAATCCGGCCAGTGATCCTCTGCCAGCCATTCTGAAGCGTCCAGAATTATATACGATAATGAGGTCTGCACCTCCTGCTTCCTCGCAACGTGCCGAAAGACCAGTGCCTGCACTCGCTCCAATAATAGTTTCGTTACGTTCGACTTTTTGTTTTATAGTTTTAATAATCTGATTATATTTTTTCTTCATAAGAAATTCCCTGGTGTTCTATAATTTCCTTGAATTGTTGTATTACAAGAGTACAAAATTGTGGTGAATTTATG
>NZ_JAHZMK010000015.1:59913-219732 GCF_020387775.1 Photorhabdus antumapuensis | reverse complement strand
ACTGGCGCAAATTCGCCACTAATTCTGGCACCAGTAAGAATCCCATTAAGGGCGTTGGCTATATAATCATAATACGAGATCCCAACATCGGGATCTCAGGAATTACTAATCAATTGTCTCAATTGCTCTTTTATGATTTTTCCACTTGCATTTCTAGGTAAGGTTAAAAAAGTATATCCCTTAGGACGCTTATACCGTGCTATTACCGTACAAATATGATCGGCGGATTCGACTAATAAGCTACCCAATAATTAAATTATTGCACTAGCTAATGACTATGTTTAGATCCGAATTAATACTTTATCCATCGTAATATTCTTAGCTAAAATAACTAGAATCATTCCATCTATGAAATTGACTTCTCGGCTTGTACCATATTTAATCTCCCTGCCACTATTACACATGCGTCAAGTAATAAATAGAATAAGTTTTCTAATTCAGTTCGATTCCCAATAAGCAATTTTTGCCTTAACGTGTTCTCACATTCTTTTAGGTTTTGCGTATATTTAATAATGTCAGTGAGAATTTCATTGTCTTTGTAGTATTCCAAAACCTGCGTTTTCTTAGTTGGATAGAAACCACTTTTTAGGATTTGCAAAGGGCATAAACAACCATGATCAGTGAGTTTCATCATCAGTCCAAGCATATAATGTGACCGATGTCCATATGTACCAGAAATCAGATAAGAACGAGCTATCTGCCTTATAGCAAATAGATTGTTAATAATGCCATACACATCATCTTTCAATGACGGTTTCATTTCTAAAGCAAGATTACCATAGACACGCTTAGTTCCATTGATGAGCGCATATGTTCTGAAACTAGGATATTGATGAACATTCGATGCACTATATACGGAGATGGATAAATCCTTGAACCTGGATTGTGTTGAGCGGATGGCTTCAAGAATAACGGTATCGACTTCATCCACGATAGCGATAGAGTCTATATCTGAACCACTTCGCATATCACCTCTGGCAGCACTACCATGAAGATAAAAGGCTAATAATCTATCAGTTTCTAAGGTAATAAAGACTCGCAATATGGGCAACGCTAAAGACTGCTTGTCTGTATATATCAAGATTCCCTTTGATATCAGAGAGTACCACATCACCGATTTTTTCCGACCGTAAGAGCCAAGGATTCTTAGTAAATTGCCACATACAATGAGGCGGATAACATGATAACTCGCTAATAGTAAGGTAATTTAAGGTAAACTCAAAAAACTCCGCCTGAGGGTATCTTAGTGATGTAATACAACCTGTGACGAAATTATCAGGTACAATCACGTAGAAATGCCTCACACACCGAGAAGAATAATCGAGTTGGCGGAGATATGAATCAGTTTCCACAATACCAAGGAGATTCTCTCCAAAAACTTCTAATGCGGACTGAATAAAATAGTCAGTTCTTGCGTCCATATAAATTTACTCTTTGACATCCTTCCCGCCCTAAAAAGGGTGTCGCAAAAGGCCGGGGTTTTACAGCGCACCACATAATAATTGTGATAATTGCTAAATAGATTTTTTGAATTAGCTTATGCAGGGTAGCTATTAAAAAGTAGTTTAATTAATTATGGCAGTCAAGAAAGCTAATTTGATTACTGTCACAATAAGAAATCATTACCGTCAATCTACGAATAAATTGAATAAAAAAATCAATTAATAATGACAATTATCTTTAAAGATTGTGATTCAGACATAAGAATATTTGGTGCACAAGCCGTATATCAGCGCAAGCACACCCAACAAATCATCAGCAAACCAAATGGTTGTAAGTTATAATCCCGGCGCCTTCCACAATGACGTTGTTAAACCATTATCAACCAGCGTTAACTGATCGGCATATATCGCCTGCCAGTTCTGTTTAGCCTTTTGATACACGTCATAATGTTCAGGATTTGGCTGATATTCATGTTGCCAACGCACCAGTTTTTCCCCTGTAACCACCATTGCATCATAAAGCCCAACCCCCACTCCAGCAGCAATTGCACACCCCAAAGCGGTTGATTCTTTCACCATCGGCACCCTAACCGGCAACCCTGTCACATCAGATAGAATCTGGCTCCACAATTTTCCTTTTGAACCCCCACCAGCGAATACCAGTGAATCTGGCTTCACCGCTGAAAAGGCAGCAATTAGATCCAGATTGCAGGCCGAGACAATCGCTGCGTTCTCTTCCAACGCGCGGAAGAGCGTCGCTTTATTGCATTTCTCAGGATCAATGGAAAGGTTAATAAAGGAAGGTGCGGCGTGATACCAAGCTTTAAACCGCATCACATCAGAGAAAATTGGCATGATACCGTAAGCGCCTGCCGGAACTCTGGCCGCCATATCTTCCAGTAAGCTATAAGTATCAACGCCAAGACGCTCCGCCAGCAGCTTTTCTTCCGCGCAAAATGCATCCCTAAACCAACGCATAGTTAAGCCAGTAAAGAAACTAATGGACTCCGCCTGAACCATGCCGGGAATAACATGAGGATTTATCCGTGTATTCATATTTGGGTCAGTGACCGGCGCCGGCAAATTGACAACCTGCTGCCAGAAAGTACCACCGATAATGGCGGTCTGAGCTGGCTTGACAACACCTAAACCAAGACAACCAAGTTGTACATCACCACCGCCCATAATGACCGGTGTGCCAACATTCAGCCCACATTGAGCAGCCGCTTTCTCCGTGACGTAGCCTAACAAAATGCCAGTCTCTTTTACCGGCGAGAGAATATCAGAACGCAATCCTGCCATTTCAAGCAAATCGGGACGCCAATCACGGCTCACCAGATCCAGCATACCTGTCGTACCGGCATTAGAGGGATCAACAGCCAATTCACCACTGAGCATATTTGCCAGCCAGTCGCTGATCATGGTCAAAGCGGCTGCCTGACGATAAATATCCGGGCGATGGTGAGCCAACCATAACAGACGAGGCATTGCACCTAACGCTAATGTTTGCCCTGAACACTGATACACATCATATTCAAAAGTGTTGTCATACAGCGCCTTCAATTCACTGACTTCATGGCTGGAACGCGCATCCACATTAGCACAAGCCCAAATCGGCTCACCATTTCGGTTATAAAGCACAATGCCTTCCCGCATGGAACAAGACGCCACCCCCTGAATAGCACTGGCGGGCAATTGCGCGGTTTTCAGCGCCTGGCGAATACATTGGCAAGCAAGTTGCCAATTCGTCGCTAAATCAAACTCCATTGAACCCGGTACATCAGGTACAGGCTGATGTATCCATTCAGCCTGCCCTGCGGCGATCTGATTTCCTTCAAGATCAAATATCACTGCACGAACACTCCCTGTTCCTGCATCAAGCGCCATCAGATATTTTCCCGATGGATTAGCACTACGGCGTTGATTCATGATGCTATCCTCAGTTTAATCACTTTTTGAACTTATAGCCTTACCTCAAATTGTTTCTGCTTATTCCACGGATAGAGTAAATATAGGGTTCAGCGCAGCAAATTCAGCATTGCTTTGGCAGTCTGTTCTTCCGTCACCAGTCCATTGATATATTGACCATTCAGCGCAGCAATAATGGCTTCCGCTTTCTCTTCCCCGCCCGCAACGCCAATCACTGTTGGGATGGTTTTCAGTTCTGGCATGGAGATACCAATCAGCTCCTGATGAATCTGTATATCTTCCACCAGCTCACCATCAGCGCACATAAAATAGCCAAGGATATCGCCCACAGCGCCTTTCCGACCAAACATGAGCTGTTCGCCACCACTGATATAACCAGAACGCATGATTGTCGCCTGCTGTTTCTGATTAACTGCACCAATACCAACGATAGCAATATCAGCCGCACAAGCCGCTAGCAAAACATCACGGACACTGCTCTCCTGACGGAATGTTTCAGCAACTTGAGCCGTCGAAGCACGTAATGGGGCGGGAATAATACTGATTGAACAGGCCGCATCCAGTTGACCAATACCAGTCATATAAGGACCGACACCACCAGATAATGTGACTAACCTAATTTGCTGTGATGAGATGAAACCACTTAAATGTTGCAATGTGCACATGGTGGTTTCACCAAATCCCACAGCCAATAATTGCTGCGGTTCAATCAACGCCATCAGCAAATGTGCCGCACCAACCCCCAATCTGGCATTAAGATTCATATTCGCCAGTGCAGGCAAAACGCGCACCTGTTTCAAAGAGAAATGTTTTTGCAAGGTATCTTCCAGCGCTAAACACCCCTCATAACGAGAGTTAATTTGTACCCGAATGACACCTGATTGCCGCCCTTTCTCCAGTAATCTGGAGACTTTTAACCGGCTCAAACCAAGCAAATCTCCGATGTCACCTTGTGTCAGGCCATCGTGATAATAAAACCATGCAATACGCGCAAGCAGCTCTTCTTCACTCATGCTATTACCCGGATAAGCGTCCTCGGACGATACATTTTTCTCTTTAGTTGATTTTTCTTTCACTGATTTTATCGACATAACCACTTTCTTTTATCCGCACTCAACAGATAACCATTAAAACGTATAACACACCAGAGTCTTACCGCAAAAATTTGAACACAATTCAATGAATATACAAATTTTTCACAAAACGTGATCTAAATATTGCCAAGGTCACAATTTAACAGCTACTATGTTGAACAATTATTTTTTAAATATATAAATGTTCATTTTGTCTGCCTCCGCACCTGCATGTAAGAGGATGCCGCGATGTTACATAACAACACCGCAGTACCACCACTATTAGAAGTCAGTGGCATCAGTAAGCAATTTTCCGGCGTAATGGTACTGAAACATATTGATTTTACTCTGTTTCCAGGACAGATACATGCTCTGTTAGGGGGTAATGGCGCAGGCAAATCAACACTTATGAAGATTATTGCCGGTATAGAACAACCGGATAAAGGTACGCTCAAGATTAGCGATAATCATGTTAGCCATCTTAATCCCACTAAAGCCCATCAACTCGGTATTTATCTGATACCACAAGAACCATTACTATTCCCGAATTTATCTGTACAGGAAAACATCCTGTTTCGTTTGCCAAAGCATCAGGTAGATAGGTCAAGAATGAAACAGCTACTAGCATTACTTGGCTGTCAATTGGATCTATATGTCAGTGCTAGCAGCCTTAATGTTGCCGATCAGCAACTGGTAGAAATTATGCGTGGCCTGATGCGTAATTCGAAAATATTAATCCTTGATGAACCTACCGCCTCCCTAACACCCGTAGAAACCGAACGCTTATTTGCCCAGCTCCGTGAGTTACAACAGCAAGGTGTCGGCCTCATTTTTATTTCTCACAAAATCCCTGAAATTTACCAACTAGCGGATCAGGTCAGTGTCATGCGTGACGGCAGTATTGCTTTAAGCGGTAAAATCCGCGATTACACAACGGATGACATTATTCAGGCCATTACACCGGCTGCGAAAAATCAGCCATTAAATGGCACCCCAAAATTGGGACTGGATCTCAGCAATAACCCGCATCAGACAGCATCAGATCGACCAATATTGACAGTCACCAAACTGAGTGGCGAGGGTTTCAGCAATATCACATTCTCAGTGAAACCGGGTGAGATTCTTGGCTTGGCCGGGGTTGTTGGTGCAGGTCGCACAGAACTGGCTGAAACACTTTATGGCCTGCGCCCTGCGATATCCGGCGAAATCAAGTTAAAACAACATACTGTTAATGGGCTAAAAACTGCTCAACGTCTGGCTCAGGGTTTGGTTTATTTGCCGGAAGATCGACAGTCATCAGGGTTATTTCTGGATTCATCACTCGGCTGGAATATCTGCTCACTAACCCACAACCGCAATACATTCTGGATACGCCCTGCCTATGACACAGCGGTACTTGAGCGCTATTGCCAAATACTGAATATCAAATTCAGCCATATCAACCAACCGATTAAAACACTGTCCGGCGGTAATCAACAAAAAATTCTGATTGCTAAATGCCTGGAAGCTCACCCCGCCGTCCTTATTATTGATGAACCTACACGTGGTGTGGATGTCGCGGCACGCAATGATATTTACCAACTGATTCGTCATATCGCCCAGCAGCAAGTGGCCATTATTTTTATTTCATCCGATCTGGATGAAGTGGTTCAAATAGCTGATCGGGTATTAGTCATGCATCAGGGAGAAATCAATGGCGAGTTAACTAAGCAACAGATGGATGTTGACACCATTATGCATATCGCCTTCGGCGAACATAAACCACAACAGGCGGCATCATGTTGAAACTTATCCAGAATAACCGCGAAATTACCGCATTGATTGCTATTCTCTGCCTGTTTGGCTTACTCAGTGTTATCGACCACCAGTACTTTAGCTTACAAACTGTCACCCTAGTTTTCGGCAGTGCGCAGATCCTTATCTTGCTTGCAATGGGGGCGGCACTGGTCATGCTGACTCGCAATATTGATGTTTCTGTCGGCTCCATTGCCGGCTTATGCGCAGTCATTATGGGAATGTCACTGAATGCCGGCTTGAGCCTGCCCGTTTCCTGCCTGTTGACTCTTCTGCTCGGCATGTGTGCCGGATTCTTCAATGGTGCACTGGTCACCTGGTTGAAAATTCCCGCGATTGTTACCACCCTCGGCACGTTGGGGCTTTACCGTGGACTGATGTTATTGCTTACTGACGGTAAATGGATTGAAGGCTTACCGGACGAATTAAAGCGCCTTTCCACACCTTTATGGTTCAATATCTCACCTATCGGCTGGCTGTTAATGATCCTGATATTAGCAATGGCGTGGATACTAGCAAAAACCACTTTTGGCCGGAGCTTTTACGCCACGGGAGACAACCTGCAAGGCGCTCGGCAACTGGGCGTTCGTACAGATAGCATTCAAATTATCGCCTTCTCCGTGAATGGGGTCATGGCAGCGCTGGCCGGAATTGTTTTTGCTTCCCAAATTGGTTTTATCCCAAATCAGACCGGCAGTGGGCTGGAAATGAGAGCTATCGCAGCTTGCGTGCTAGGCGGTATCAGTCTGCTTGGCGGCACCGGTACAGTGATCGGTGCTATTTTAGGCGCATTTTTCCTGACGCAGATAAACAGCGGATTAGTACTGCTAAAACTCCCTGCCTGGTGGAACGATTTTATTGCCGGATTTGTTCTGCTGGCGGTATTGATTTTTGATGGGCGCCTTCGTTGGGCCATCGAAAAAAATATCCGCCAACAAAAATATGCCCGGTTCCTCAAAAATGACAAAAGTAATCAGGTGACATAATGAATATCGGTCAACGTTATGGCTGGGAATTCGCCTTAGCCGCATTACTGATTATTGAAATTCTACTGTTTGGCATAGCAAACTCGCGCATGCTGGATATCAATATATTGTTGCTCAGTACCAGTGATTTTATCTGTATCGGGATTGTGGCCTTGCCACTGACTATGGTTATTGTGAGTGGTGGTATTGATATTTCATTCGGCTCAACCATTGGTCTGTGCGCGATATCGCTCGGAGTGATGAATCAAGCCGGTATGCCAATGGCCGCCGCTATTCCTTTGACGCTATTGGTCGGTGCAATATGTGGAATAATCAATGCAGCACTCATTTTATATACCGGCATTAATCCATTGGTTATCACACTCGGTACCCTATATCTGTTCGGTGGCAGTGCCCTGCTGCTTTCCGGCATCTCCGGTGCAACCGGTTACGAAGGTATTGGGGGCTTTCCACAAACATTGACTGATTTTGCTAATTTGACTTTGTTTGGCCTACCTATGCCATTGATGCTATTTCTACTCTGTGTCCTTATTTGCTGGCTGTTCATGCATCGTACACACAGTGGACGCAATATTTTTCTGATTGGGCAAAGCAGTAAAGTTGCCCGTTACGCGGCAATTCCCGTTGCCCGAACCCTGTATCTTCTCTATACCCTGACCGGCATAGCTTCTGCTATCGCGGCCATTGTATTAGTTTCCTATTTTGGATCAGCGCGCTCTGACCTCGGCACGTCATTTCTGATGCCAGCAATCACTGCGGTAGTCTTAGGGGGAGCCAATATTTACGGTGGTTCAGGTTCAATTATCGGCACAGCGCTGGCTATATTATTAATTGGTTATTTACAACAGGGATTACAGATGGCTGGCGTCCCCAATCAGGTATCCAGTGCCCTTGCCGGTGCCCTGTTAATTATTGCCGTGGTAGGACGTTCCATCAGCCTGCACCACCACCAAATCCGTGACTGGATACAGCGATGGCGAAATCAGAGATTGTCTTCATAAACCTACAGAATGAATTTTATGACATTACAGTCCCTCTGAAACCCAACAAATGGAGAGAGTAATGAAAACATTAATCCTGAAAAAACTGGCTCTAATCAGCCTATTAAGTCTGGCTTGCGCCTCTTGGGTACACGCCGCCGAAAGAATCGCTTTCATCCCTAAACTGGTCGGTGTCGGCTTTTTTACCAGTGGCGGCCAAGGTGCGGTAGCCGCCGGGAAAGCCTTGGGTGTCAATGTGACCTATGATGGACCAACAGAACCCAGTGTTGCCGGGCAAGTTCAGCTTATCAACAGCTTCGTGAACCAAGGCTATAACGCTATTGTGGTCTCTGCGGTTTCACCGGATGGTCTGTGCCCGGCGTTGAAACGGGCCATGCAACGGGGAGTGAAAATCCTGACTTGGGATTCAGACACTTCGCCGGAATGCCGTTCAATTTATATTAACCAAGGAACGCCAAACCAACTGGGCGGAATGCTGGTGGATATGGCCGCTAATCAGGTGCAAAAAGAGCAAGCCAAGGTCGCGTTTTTCTACTCCAGCCCAACGGTAACTGACCAAAACCAATGGGTAAAAGAAGCTAAAGATAAAATTGCCGCAGAACATCCAGGTTGGGAAATTGTTACCACCCAGTTTGGTTATAACGATGCAACCAAATCCTTACAAACCGCAGAAGGGATTTTAAAAGCCTGGAGTGATTTGGATGCCATTATTGCCCCGGATGCTAACGCCCTGCCAGCCGCAGCACAAGCAGCAGAAAATTTGAAACGACAAGATGTTGCGATTGTAGGTTTCAGTACCCCCAATGTCATGCGCCCTTATGTTGAACGCGGAACCGTCAAACAATTCGGGCTCTGGGATGTGGTCAACCAAGGCAAAATATCAATTCATATCGCCAATGAATTACTCAAGAAAGGTGATTTAAATGTCGGCGATAAGCTGGATATTCCCGATATTGGCATTGTTGAAGTTGCACCAAACCGCGTTCAGGGTTACCGCTATGAAGCCAAAGGAAACGGCATTGTTGTTTTGCCTGAACGGGTCATTTTCACCAAAGACAATATCAATCAATACGATTTCTAATACTACGGTTCAGCAATCTCTGCCATGCAGGGTTGCTGACCCAATGTAAGTGAGTTAGGAGAAGAAAAATGGCAGATTTAGATGATATTAAAGATGGTAAAGATTTTGGTATTGATATCCCGCAGCAGAATAGTCTGTTTGAACTGAAAGGCTGCGGCGCACTGGATTGGGGAATGCAATCACGACTTTCGCGCATTTTTAATCCCAAAACCAATCGAACGGTTATGTTGGCTTTCGACCACGGTTATTTTCAGGGGCCAACAACCGGGCTTGAGCGCATCGATATCAATATTGCTCCGCTATTTCCCCATACCGATGTCTTAATGTGTACCCGAGGTATTCTGCGTAGTCAGGTCCCGCCTGCAACCAACAAACCCGTGGTCTTACGTGCTTCCGGCGCCAACTCTATTCTGACGGAATTGTCCAACGAAGCGGTTGCAGTTGCTATGGAAGATGCTTTACGCCTAAATGTCTGTGCAGTAGCCGCTCAAGTCTATATCGGCTCTGAATATGAACATCAGTCAATTAAAAATATTATCAAATTAGTCGATCAGGGAATGCGTTACGGTATGCCAACGATGGCCGTCACCGGTGTTGGTAAAGATATGGTTCGGGATCAACGTTATTTTTCTCTGGCGACGCGCATTGCAGCCGAAATGGGCGCACAAATCATTAAAACTTACTATGTCGATACAGGCTTTGAACGTATTGCCAGTGGATGTCCAGTGCCTATTGTGATTGCTGGTGGTAAAAAGTTACCAGAAAAAGAGGCTCTGGAGATGTGTTATCAGGCAATTGATCAAGGGGCTGCCGGTGTTGATATGGGACGTAATATTTTCCAATCCGAAGCACCGGTTGCCATGTTAAAAGCCGTTCAAGCCGTCGTACACCAGAATGAGAGTGCCAGCAAAGCTTACGAGTTATTTTTAAGTGAAAAACAATAAGGAGAACCGAGATGAACGTAACTTTGGTTGAAATTAATGTGAAGCAGGACAAATTAGACGAGTTTATTGAAGTTTTTCGCCTTAATCATCTGGGATCAATTAAAGAAGAAGGCAATTTACGTTTTGATGTATTACGGGACGAAAATATTCCTACCCGTTTTTATATTTATGAGGCATATGTTGATGAAAAAGCCGCTGCCGCACACAAGCAAACCCCTCATTATCTAAAATGTGTTGAACAGCTTGAATTCCTGATATCTGGACCAAGGAAAAAAACCTCTTTTATCGGTGTGATGCCAGAAATAAAATAAATAAGATGCTTCAATGTAACGATAAAATACAACATCGTTTAAATAACTAAATTACCCGGGACAGAATATCCTGCCCGGGGGTTTTATTCTTGTAATTCTTGATCTTTTCTCTTAACCATGCCCTTCCAATTCTCCCCTAGCGGCAATAAGTACTTGCTCTGGCATTGTTGCCAAGACGTCTTTGGGTTTTTTATTACCTAACCAACTATTATTCGAACCAAACCAAATAGCCAATCCCCAAGAGGTTTTTTTATCACCAAATAACGTGATTATTTTCTTAACAATATCAAGAGGTTTAAAATCTTCATTTAAAGCATATTGAGGAAAATAGTCTTTACCATCAATTGTAATTGCAAAAATCTTACTACTATTTTTCCATCTGTTTGGTCCTGCGCTCTTATTGCTGGATTTAAACCCATATCCATCTGAAACAGCCACTGAAGTTAACCAGATTGAATCTGATAGGATTGACTCCTTTAAAGCCTTTCGGCGCACTAACAAGCGAGCATCACGATTTTGCTTATATTCAGATGATAGTTTCCTAGAATTATCTGTTCCGATTTCCATTTATCTCTTCACCTTAGCGAACAAATGCATTCTGGTTATCATAATATTGATATACCTTCTCATAACCGCATATGAATATATTCAATATTTGGGAATTTAGCTATTCAACTAAAACAGAGAACGAAATTAATCAATTTTTCTATCAAAAATCACTTTATCAAAATCATTATTGCGTGTCAGCCACAAAGAAAGTACTTTCAGAAAATTACGGCCATTCTTCGTAGTCTCCAGTGGAGCCATGTTTAAATTTCGTTGCCATCTTAGTAGCAATATGATCCATATCCAAATCTTCACCAGTAAAATTAACTGGCATGTTTTTTAACTCGGTTGTCCCACGTTGAGCAAACTCAACAAAATTAATAATCTCTTCATACATATGTGCAGGCACAGCATAGAATTGGATCTGATTGTTTGATGAGACAGCAACAGCATCTCCTTGGGCTTCCGCCAAAGCCGCGCTAGGATTGGATTTGAACTTGCTTATAGGTATGGTGTAACCACACATAACCTTCTGTAACATATAAATACCCCCAAGTTAACATAGTCATATATAGATCTAAATTCAGGTCCAATTATAGCTCTATATTGGAGACTACCAACATTTTGTTGGCTGTAGACAACAAGTTATCGTCTACTCTGAATATGCGCACGTATTGATTAAACACTCGCCTATAGTGCGATTATTGGCCCAGATGAATTACCATAAGGCAGACATATATTGCCATTTGCAAAATGAATGTATTGACCTACAAAACGATTACAACAAACTTTATCCTCCAAGAATAACGCTGTGTTCTTCCTGTCTATTAATAAAATCAACAAACAATAATTCCCAACAGAATCTCTCAAAGTCAAAATCTGCATTGCTGAATGTCGTGTTAATAATACCGATATCACCAACAAACAATTGCTTTAAAACCAACCAAAAAGGTTGAATTTTGATCAAATTTCGCTATTTTGAGGGATAGAAAGAGCTTTGATTAGCATTCTCCTCTTTGATACTAACTTGGAATATTTCAAATATACTCTCCAAACGGGCAAACATACTTATGTTTTATCTTCTTGGTAGCACGGAGAAAGTTAGAAGCAAAAGAGATGAGTCTGACAACCAAACTACTTTCTTATCTACATCATTCATACTAATGACATAGGAGTAAATATATTTTGGCTGACTTAATCTATCTGACAATAAAAGGGAAAAATCAGGGACTAATCTCTGCGGGCTGTTCATCAATTGACTCGATTGGCAATAAATACCAAACTAATCATCAAGATGAAATTCTAGTTTACAGTTTAAGCCACTCAATGTTACGTAAGAAAAACATTAAACATCAACCGGTGATAATTACAAAACCCGTTGATAAATCAACGCCTCTGTTAGGTGTTGCTATTTCCAATAATGAAGTAATGGATTGTTTCATTAACCATTATCGGACAAGTTTAAATGGAGGATTAGAATTATACTTTAATTTAAAGCTAATCGGAGCTCAAATATTGGAGTACAGTGTACTCCATCCAAATTCTTTAGAACATAATGACCAACAACCGCAAGAAACCTTATCGTTAATATATAAGAGTATAACATGGAATCATATTATAGCAGGGACTGGTGGTTATAGTATATGGGAAGATACGGTATATTAACACCCAATAAAATATCACCTCCCAAATGGGAGGTATTTAAGGTTTACCCATAGTAAGAAGACAAGAATATGCAATTGCAAAAAACAAAGCACCAAACCGGATTGAGCTATAATCATAAATACTAAAATAATGTGGAAATATATATACCAGTACACCACCATTTACAGCAATATTATGCTGTACAGTATTAACAACTACAAAAATAACAGTAAAAAGCACCGCTCGAATATAACCCCTTACATATCCCCTCAGCTTAAACAGTACAATAAGCACGAAAATAGATATTGCGTAATAAATAATTACAAAAAAGATATTATAATTGGATAACGTTATACCATCACTCATCTTTTTCACCATTATCTCTGCTTTCCTTTTCTTTACTATAGGGTTTATCCATAATAATAAGACAAAAATATACAAATACAAAAACCCAAGCACCATACTTAATTGAATCATAATCGTAAATACTAAAATAATGTGGTAATATATATACCAGCACACCACCATTTACACAAATACTATATTGAGCAATACTAACAACCACAATAATAACAGTAAAAAACACTTCTCGAATATAGCCCCTTACATATCCCCTCAGCTTAAACAGTACAATAAACACGAAAATAGATATTGCGTAATAAATAATTACAAAAAAGACGTTGTAATAGGATAACGTCACATCATCGTTCATTTTTCTCACCTTTAGAAATCGAATAAATACTGAATCCAGTCACACCATCACCGAAAAGTTCAGCAAGCAAAGGTATTTTCCCCATCTCCTGCCACCCTCTGATGTAATCAGTTTTTATATACCTAAATAAACGAAAAGTTCCGGGCCTCACAACAGATCTTGCCATTCCGTATCCAGACAACCCCAGATCTACGTAGCCGTAAATTTTATCACCATCAGCCTCACTATAACCCAGTGTTTTAGCTGCATCACGATAAACATCTCTTACCGGACCAGAAGCCTCTTTTCTTAATAACAGGTAATACCCATTCTATAAACATTATTTCCTCCTTGCACCAACAATGGAACACCAAAACCCGCACACGCTGCACCAAGAGAAGCTACACATATGCCAATACCTGCAAAGATTTGAGAGCCACCACTCACAAAACCAACTTGTTTCAAAATTAAATTGGTTGTTTCATCCTCTTTTTCTTTTTTTTCTTTTTGAACAATCATATATAGCTTGCTATCATTTATTAACAAGTCAAGCTCCTGTCTCCTCAGATTATCTATTTCATCTTGCAAGATTGCAATACCACCATCAACAGATAAGCAATTTGTACCTATCTCATAATTAACCGTTCTGATTAGTTCATTTATTTCGAAAATAAAACGACAGCTGCTTCTAACATCATAAAGATATCTAAAATTAAGCCTGGATGATATCTCATGTAGTTCTTTAATTTTGAGCTCTAAATCATGCCAACTTTGTCTTGATGAACACACCATGTTAAACCTCTAAACTCGTTAATTTTGACTCATTCGATCCTCAAACAATGCGATAATCATTCCATGATCCTGTCCAAAAGAACGCTGTAAGCCCTGAACCTTAGAATGCTGATTATAAATTCCAATAGATGGCCGCTATATAAAAAGGCTGCCATCCATTGCTGAATCAGATAGCTATGACTTAGTCCCACATAATCCTAATTCCTAACAACACTCAGCTTAACTCAAACCCAATTTATCATTGATTTAAGACGAAATAGCCCCATTGATTGGCTCCCTCATAACCAAATAACAACAGCTATTAAGGCACTCCAATATCGAGAAATGCTTTTATCATAGCGGATATCCAGATTATCTGGGCCATACAATATCTTTCATTACTTCTATCAAACCAAGCCCATTAAATCACAATAATAGAACAACAAATAGCCTTTTCTTCCCCAAATACTTAATTTCTTAAACACTAGCCATTATTAAAACCCAATTTTATTCTTTAGACTCTTTATAACGCTATCTGTTATTCAAACCTAATAATCATATCCCCGTAGAGTTTTTTATCCCTAAAGAATCCGGTTATTTTTATTAATAAGATCAAGAAGTTTAAAATCTTCATACCCTTTTACTATCTAATGTAATTTGAATCCATTGACCTGCTATGTGCTATTATTTTCTTCCTCACACGATTAGAATTTCATTTTAAATAACATTTCCTACATCGGCTTAACGCAAAAGTCAGCAATATCAGTCAGGCAATGTCTCTTATGTTCAGGCATAGTACTCTCTAATTGGAGGATGCAATGCAACAGCCGCACGCTTTATCGAATGGCGCAAAACCACAGGACTGTCACCGGTTACCAGCAGTCAAACCTACGGTATTTCTCCACACGATCCAGCAACGATAACAGGAGAAGATTTCCGTTTTGATATTTGCGGCTCAGTAGAGACGCCAATCCAAGAGGATAATCTATTTGAAGTGACTAACGGCATCATACCTAGTGGGCGTTGTGCCGTAGCTCGCCATTATGGTTCACATGATTCTTTATCGGAGAGTGCGCGATATTTGTATCGCGACTGGCTACCTGCCAGCGGGGAAGAACTGCGCGATTTCCCACTGTACTTTCATTACTTTAACTTCGCACATGAAGTCGCGACACACGAATTACTGACAGATATTTATTTACCGCTTAAATAGAATAGTACTTGTACCACTATACGCATATTTTACGACACTTTAATTGGAGGATGGCGCCAGCCATCCTCCAGCACTTAATCAATCAGAACGTATAACCTCATTAATTTTTACTCTGATGAATTAGATAATTCTTTATTGGATTATTCTCATTTTTTTCTATTGACAATAATTTCATCAAAATCGTTATTACGTGTCAGCCACAGAGAAAGTGCTTTCAGCGAATCAGGGGTGAATTCATCACAGCGAGCGGTTATCTCCCCCGGCGTCAACCAGCATACATCATCAATTTCCGCTTCCTGTAAAGCAAACGGACCGTGACTGATACAACTGAATAATGCGCCACAAATACGGCAATTCTCTGCCTCATAATAAAAACTACCATGTTCTGCAAAAGGCACACCGGCAATACCTAACTCTTCTTCTGCTTCGCGCCGGGCAGAATCCAGCATATTTTCACCCGTCAGCACAACACCACCTGCGGTGGCGTCCAGTTTTCCCGGATAAAAATCTTTAGTTGCTGTACGATGTTGAACCAAAATCTTTCCCATGCCGTTGTGAACGACGATATAAGTCGCACGGTGTCGTAAACGTTGAGCACGCATTTGCCGACGTGTAGCCTGAGCAATGACTTCATTATTTTCATTAACGATATCGATCCACTCAACACTCACTATATTTTCTTGTTCCATCTTCAAAAAACCTTTTTTATTAGCAAAAATTTGCAAATCTACAAAATGTTTATTCTACTCAAAACAACCAAATCGATAGGGACTCTACGAAGTTATTCGTTTCGGACGGCTCATGCAACCTTTTCGCTAAACTTAAAATAGAACTGCAACAAAACTGTAGTCCAATAAGATTTTTACTGGTAATGATAACAGGGTTGATGGCTTCATCTTATCAACCCTGCAAATTAAAAAAGAGAATCTCAATCATCGTCCGCCCATATGCCTCATTATGGCGGCATTATTTTCTAGCGATCTATTTTTTGGTTATAAATACCCATTCACTCATCTTAACATTTAATTTACTCACCTTTATTTCATCATAATTCTTTCTCAATCCGTGTAGCAATATTGGTATAACGTGTTAAGGCTAAAATACCCTGTTTATCTTGCAGAGTATCAATAAGTGCCTGCTCTAACTGGTTATCCATATTCAAAAATAGTGTATTACGTTGCCGAATATCAGGAACAATATCACTCCTTTCATTCATTGTATTTTCAAATAATTTCTTCTGATCTTGATAAAAATAATATTTGTCTGGCGCAAACAACTCTGCAATTCGATCGCCAATGTAATGAATATATTTAAGCATACGATGATCAGGTACCCCTAAGGCATATTTCAAAGTCGGATTTGCATTACGTGGAAACCACTTATTCTTATCAGCGTCGCTTATCTGTTTAAAAAATTCTTTCTGAATCTCCAATGCCACCTTCATATTATCTTTCGTTTCATAATTCAATGACGGAATCAAATACAATTTCGCCATGACAGGTAATATTTCCGTGAGCCATATAAAATCGTTTGAATCACTCTTTTTTAAAGTTTCAATAATGAGATCAGCTTTATAAAAGTGAACGATTTCCCCATGATGTAAGAAAACTTCCTGACCGTTCGTTAAACCTAACAATTCAATGGTACTAAATAGATAACCCAAAGGCCCCCAATAATTATAAAGCCAGTTATCCAAATCTTTTTCCGGGGGCATGGAAGGAACCAGATCATTTTCATTCACATGACGATAATGCGTAATCTCTTCTAATTCCTGTACCGCACTACGGGTTAATGTCCGCGGCATTCCATAACTATATAAACAAGGATGATATTTTTTCAGTTGGGCACTATGTAATAACCCTAAAGCGCCCCCCAAACTGTGTCCACAAATAAATAAGTTTCGGCTTCTAGCTAAATCAATAACGTTATCAAACACATTTTCATCAGAACCGGGAGCTTTTAACTGACCAATAAGATTAAATGCCTCCCAAAAACCCCGATGAACCTTACCATTATTAATAAAACCACTGCATACACCGTCTGGCTCACAACCCAATTTCAATGGTTGATACATAATGTCAGTGAGGGCGTCATTGACACTCGCCGTTCCCCGCCAGCTAACAATAATTTCCTGTTGATTAGCGACATAAAATAACTCCGTATCTCCTATCCCACTTTCACCCGCTTTTGAATCAATAAATACAACATCAGTGTAACGTTCACGAAATGGCACATCATAAACAATGGGAGTACGCGCTATTTTTTCCACCTTACCGGGCAATTGAGATATATCTAACATCTGTCGGTTAAAAAAATGAGTAATAGAACCTGCTATATCGACATTATCATCAAAATATGACAGTAATCCCATTAATGCCAAATTATAAGCATTCACCAAGGAATAATCTTTCTGATGATGTAACAACAGTACCCACGCACGAAACGGACACACTTCCAAAATATATCGGCAATTTGTTGAAAGAACACGAAAACCTTTCGGTATCGGGTCCGGGAAATGATAACGTGGTGGTTTCTCTTCTATCCATTTATCAATTACAGGCAAGCCATCACTTATCTGTCCAATCGTCACATAACGGTGTTGATGACCTTCCGTTTCTGCTTTTGGTTTGACAACTGATGCCCTAATACTGCGTTTTTCCCGTAATGGGCGCTGTTCCATTTCATCAGCTAATGGTTGTGCACTGATATATAACGTTACCGCATCAGGTGACAAGTTTTCTTCCCTAAGCAATCCTTGGTTATTAGTCACACCTTTACGCTCATCTCGCAACCTCCCGCTACTTATCAGGCGATAAGGCATATTAATTAATGGATTACTTTGTTCATCAACTAATTGAAACTCCACCCAATTTTCTATAATTTTTTGGCTATCAATAGTTCCGCCTGGGCATAATTCGCTCATAATTGTTATTTTCCTTTTTTTATTCTGGAATATTAATTCGACGCTTATTATCAGGTCGATACACTAATAATAGTGGGAGAGAAAATTCATTCACTCAAGTCTGTAATTACAATAAAATTCAATAAATGCAAAACGAATATAATTATGAGAAATACCAAGGTAAAAAACCGCAACAAAATAACAATATAGATCATTGATTTATTTAATTTCACAAACACTAAATCCATAAAAAATAAAAATCCAAATCTATTCCCCTGATAAAGAATTACCATTACCAAAAAATTAAAAAAACAATAGCTTGATTTACATGATAAAAGCATTATCCTTACTAACTGTCATGATTAATCATTAAATTTTATTTTTAATGAATCAAATAATAAAAACATCCCATCTATGCCCAACCAAAATAACAACAAAAGATCAAGTGATAATATACCGACACCTTATTATTGATATAAATATTATTTAAAGAATAAAAAATATGCAAACTATTGTCCCGGTCATATTAGGTATCGTGACTTTAAATAATCCAGATAAAATCTAGGTGTATCAAAGTAATAGTGATGCCTTAAACGCTTCCATTTTCTTGCCATAGTCATCTCACAATATAGTTATCACGCAATATGTTCGGCCTATCTCCTCAGTCTACAAAATACTCGGAAATCCTCGCCGAACTCAGTATTGAGATTGGCTATGTCACCTTATCCCGCTAGGTTGATCGCCAGATTCTTCATAAAAAACCCACCGTCACCATATGTTAACGATATTACTTCGTTACCACAAAGAACCCATTTATCTGATTAATTCTTACAATATCCTTGTCTGTTTTTGATAGACGATCCTGCGCTCCGACCACATAATTTGGACAATATTTTACTGTTAATTTTTTTGATGAGATTTATTTATGTCCAGATTAGAAAAATTATGCGCAGATTTTGCCGCTCAAACCAACATTATGTTGAATCTTTCCACCGGCGCAGTGCAATTGAACATTGGTGATTATGGCCCCTGGTGGTTAGAAGTAGATTCAACAGGATCAATGCTGACTTTTCATCATACAGTAGCTTCGTTTGTTAATAGTGATGCGGAATTTTGGCTCTCATTAAACAGTAATATAAATATACTGGGAGGAGCATGGCTTGCATTACATCAACCAACGCAAACTATTCGTCTCTGTTTATTACAAGATATAGAGCGAATCGATGCTACTGACTTGGCTAATATTCTGGGGAACCTGCAAAAAATAAGAGCTGAACTTCCTTTTCCAGAAACTAAGCCCACCACTTCAGCTTCAACCCATGATATTTTGGTTTGACCTGTTTTCTTAGGCCGTAAATTCAAAGGGCTCACAGCAAAAAACACAATAAAATAATGGAGAAAAAGTATGCCGGATTTTTCAATACAGAGAGCTAATACCAGAATTGATATTCATCAAACTGAATTACATCAACCAACTGCTACAGATAAAACTTGCCATTGCTGCGAGCCATTATTAAATAATACCATTGATAATCCACTGACAGCACCGACCTCTATTACCACACGATGGAATGAAAAATCCATCGTGACCAATAAACAAATTGAAGTTAATATCTCTCGTTTAGCCAGCGAAAGCACCGCTGCCCATAAAACGGTTGACTCTCTCTTATCTAACTTGGTAAAACTTTTCGTTCGGGCGGAGGGTAGTGAATTAACCGCAATCACTAAAATGCTTAATGCCTATACCGGTGATAAACCCGGTTTTAGTATTGTCGGTCAGCTTGGCGCAGGTGGATTTACTCGAATCATTAGCGAAGCACGGCAGAATGGTGTCAAATCTAATAGGGCAGATACAGAACCGCTAACATTGAGGGAGAAGGCCACTGCTTATTATGATCTCACCAACTCAGCCTATTTCCGAGATACTCTGGAGAAGATCTATTCATCACCTGAATTAAAATCAGAATTCAAGAACATAATTGATATTAGTTACCTGGAAAGTAAAAACTTTGCACCTGCCCGCGGTTCCACTGAGGAAAAACCCTTACCTGATCAGTTGAAACTCTACACGTTTAAAAATGAAAATAAATTTAATGCCTCTGAAAATCCCGAATTATATCAGGTAACTAAACAGGTAAAAGGGCAAGAAATTATCAGTAATCCTGCTCTGGCTGGCAATAGCCTGACAGAAGTTCAGCGTGATTTCAGAACATCAGCTCCTAATAAGGATAGCGTCTGGTCATCTGCTGCTTCACTTGAGGCCAATGATCGTCTGACCAGCCGGGAGTTGGCGTTTGCCAGTTTAGACCCCCGCAATCGGCTAGACAGAACAGACTATCAATTTGGTCGGTCAGAACCTATTAAAGCACATCAAGAATTAGCTAAGGAAAACATTATCGTACAACGTGGCAACGGTTTTGCTGTTTGGAATGTGAAAGAAAATACAGGATTTTCCAAGGATGCAGCTTTACACAATTTGCCAACTGTCGCTGCACCTTCCGGCACTACAGATCGTTTTATTACTGCGGCCAGATTGTTGGGGGCGGGCCTGAAAAATGATCTTGCTTTAGGTACGCCTACTCACGGCGAATCGCCAAATCAGTCAATTCAACGTGGGGAGCGGGAAATGAAAGAGCTCACCCGATGGCTGGCAACAGGTTATCTGGTTGATGATAATCATCATTCTATGATTGAAGTTAATTTAGGTGCAGCTAACCACGGTTTAGCACCTCAGTGGGGATTGAATCTCTATACCGAACCTTTCTCTTCTCCTATACATGCCAAAGGATTTAGCGTATCCAGCCAGGAAATATTGGCACAATTAGAAGACCGTGATGATGTCCACACAGATTACTCTACTTTCAGGAAAGATCTGTACGGCGGAAGTCGGGCAACAGTTAACGCCGATGGCAGCATAAAAACAAGCTCCAAATAAGTACTCTTTATCAATAGATCTTCCTGTCGTACTGTTCAGGAAGATCCTTACTCAGGCTCTGTTGCGTTAACAAACCAGCACCGCCACAATAATGCAGGGCGGTTAATATAGCTGAGGGTATCAACATACCTTACACGCTGCAAAAATTAATGATAATGTGTGATGCAATTACATGTTCCACTGGAGGTTCCATGATCGATCTGTATTATGCTCCAACGCCAAACGGCCATAAAATCACACTCTTTCTGGAAGAAGCTGGCCTTCCCTATAATATTCACCGAATTGATATTAGCGCAGGGGATCAATTCAAACCTGAATTTCTTGCCATTTCGCCCAATAATAAGATTCCCGCCATTGTTGATCAGCAACCAATCGATGGTGGCAAACCTATCGCTATTTTCGAATCTGGTGCCATTCTTACTTATCTGGCAGAAAAAACGGGCAAGTTACTCAGCAAAGATATGCGTGAGCGTGTTCAAAGCCTGCAATGGCTGTTTTGGCAGGTTGGTGGCTTTGGCCCAATGCTAGGGCAAAATCACCATTTTAATCATTTCGCGCCAGAAAAAGTCCCTTACGCAATTAATCGTTATCAGGAAGAGACAAAGCGCTTGTACCAAGTCCTGAATACCCAATTGGAAAAAATCCCCTATCTGGGCGGTCAGGAATACAGTATTGCTGATATCTCAACTTACCCGTGGGTTCGTGCCTATGAACGTCAGAATATTGATCTGAGCGATTATCCGGCAGTGAAAAAATGGTTTGATACTATCAGTCAGCGCCCCGCCACTCAAATTGCCTATAGCAAAGCCTAATATCTGTCTGCGGGGTAACTATTTCCCCGCAAAACTTGATCCGGCTAACAGATAGCTGTATTTTAAATCATCAGCCTTGATATCCCTGCTATAGTTTCTATATCAACTTAGGTTATAGGAGTGGCTATGCATATTTTAATCACCGGAGGAACAGGCTTGATTGGTAGCCGTCTGGTTTTCCAGCTTCTTTCCCTATCCCATTCCATTACCATTCTGAGCCGCTCACCACAAAAAGTGTACTCTCTGTTCAGTAAACAGGCTGAATGCTGGACCACTCTGAAAGATAAAACCGATCTCAACGATTTTGATGCCGTAATCAATCTTGCGGGCGAACCCATAGCAAACAAACTGTGGACTTCAACGCAAAAAGAGAAGTTGTGCCAAAGTCGCTGGACATTAACAGAGCAACTCAGCAAGCTCATTAATGCCAGTCAGACACCACCAGAAGTCTTTATTTCCGGCTCTGCGGTAGGCTATTACGGGGATCAGGATCAGACAGTCGTTACAGAGCATGAGCCACCCCATGATGAATTTACTCATCAGCTCTGTAAGCAATGGGAACAACTTGCATTACAAGCAGCCAGTGATAAAACCCGTGTTTGTCTTTTGCGTACTGGTGTTGTACTGGCAAAAAACGGCGGAGCACTGAAAAAAATGCTCCCCCTGTTCCGTCTTGGGCTTGGTGGCCCTATGGGGAGCGGAAAACAGTATCTGCCCTGGATTCATATTGATGATATGGTGAATGGCATCTATTACCTATTAATGACGCCTGACTTGAGTGGTCCTTTTAATATGACCGCCCCTTATCCAGTACATAATGATCAGTTTGCCGCAACATTGGGAGAAGTATTGCACCGCCCTACCATTATTCGAACACCTGCTTTTGTGCTGAAATTACTCATGGGAGAAGCGGCGGCACTGGTACTAGGCGGACAACAGGCAATACCGCATAACTTGGAACAAGCAGGTTTTGGCTTCCGCCATTTTCAACTAAAAGAAGCGATTGAAGATCTATTAGACACTAAATCTCAACGCTTTTAGCCCCTTGCCAGCGGGTAAATAGATCATGAGGTAGCTCGATATCAAACTGATCGAGCACTCGGTTAACCGTCTGGTCAATAATATCCAGAATCTGTTGAGGCTGATGATAAAATGCAGGCACAGGCGGCATAATCACCGCGCCAATTTCTGCCGCCTGAGTCATCAACCTGAGATGCCCCAAATGCAACGGCGTTTCTCTCACTCCAAGCACCAGTTTACGACTTTCTTTCAATACGACATCTGCTGCTCTGGTCACTAATCCATCAGTATAACTGTGGACAATACCTGAAAGGGTTTTCATTGAGCATGGCAGAATTACCATGCCCGAAGTTTTGAATGAACCCGAAGAGATGGCAGCAGCGATATCTCTGTTGTCATACACAACATCAGCCAGCGCCTGCACATCCCGTAAACTATAATCTGTTTCAAGTGCCAGTGTCTGCCGAGCGGAATGACTGATGACCAGATGTGTTTCTACCTCTTCAACTGGTTGTAAAACTTGCAGTAGCCTTACGCCATAAATAGCCCCGCTTGCTCCTGTAAGTCCTACTATCAATCTTTTCATTTTTCCCTCATGCAAACACCGAGCAGCTACCTAGATTCTAAAGGTAATCAACCTTCATTATAAATATCCAGATTTTCGATTTCATTCTGATTATTCAGTTTTGCTTCATCGTCTTTACGCAGATTCTCCAGATAATAGAGATAAGTCTGGTCAACGTCTTTGGTAACATAAACACCATTGAATACTGAACTCTCAAACCCATCAACATCCGGGTTTTCTTCACGAACAGCGTCGATCAGATCCGTTAGATCCTGAAATATCAATGCATCTGCACCGATGAGTTGGCGAATTTCATCAACTTCACGCCCATGAGCAATCAGTTCATTTGCATTGGGCATATCAATGCCATAAACATTCGGAAAACGCACTTCCGGTGCTGCCGAAGCAAGATAAACTCTCTTCGCGCCGGCTTCACGAGCCATATCAACAATCTGTTCTGACGTTGTACCACGTACAATAGAATCATCCACCAATAGCACATTTTTATCACGGAATTCTGCGCGATTAGCATTCAGTTTACGACGGACTGATTTCCGGCGTTCCTGTTGCCCAGGCATGATAAATGTCCGGCCAACATAACGGTTTTTCACAAATCCCTGACGATAGGGTTTATCGAGTATGCGGGCAATTTCTAACGCGACATCGCAAGATGTTTCGGGGATTGGAATAACCACATCAATATGCAAGTCTTCCCATTCGCGGGCAATTTTCGCCCCTAATTTATGCCCCATCCGTATGCGGGCGTTATAAACCGAAATTTTATCAATAAAAGAGTCTGGGCGAGCCAAATAGACAAATTCAAATAAACAGGGAGTCAGAGAAGGATTTTCAGCACATTGACGAGTAAATAACTGACCTTGTTCAGTAATATAAACCGCTTCACCTGATGCCACATCCCGCAAGAATTCAAAGCCAAGGGTATCCAATGCAACGCTTTCAGAAGCGACCATATACTCACTACGGCCATCATCCAAAGTACGCTTACCTAAAACCAACGGACGAATACCATGCGGATCACGGAAAGCGACTAGTCCATGACCGATAATCATCGCAATGCAGGCATAAGCACCACTCACCTGTTTATGCATTGCCGCTACCGCCGCAAAAATATTGTCAGGTTCTAGTGGATAGCGCTGGAAATAATCCAGTTCATTAGCAAAAACATTGAGCAAAATCTCAGAATCTGACGTGGTATTCACATGGCGACGAGCATTCTCAAACAGCTTTTTCTTCAACACATGAGCGTTCGTCAAATTACCATTGTGTATCAGTGTAATACCAAATGGAGAGTTCACATAAAACGGCTGAGCTTCCGATGCACTGGAACTGCCTGCTGTCGGGTAGCGAACATGACCAATCCCAATCGTTCCCTGTAAACGCAGCATATGCCGAGCTTCAAACACATCTCTCACTAAGCCATTGGCTTTGCGTAAACGAAACCCATTGTTACCATCAATAGTGGCAATGCCCGCAGCATCTTGCCCACGGTGCTGAAGCACCGTCAACGCATCATAAATCGACTGGTTAACCGGTGTAAAACCGACGATACCAACAATACCGCACATGTAGTTTTTCCTCATCAGCCAAACGGAGAGGTATATTTCTCCGGCAAGAAACTTGACGCATTTTGCAGGTAGTCAAAGAACCACCTTATGATATGACTGAACTGCGGGATCAATTGTGACTGTTTCCAATCCTCACTTCGAGCCAATGGTGTAAATGTATCCAGAAAAAACAGAATAGCAGCAACAATCAACACACCACGCAATGCCCCAAAGCAGATCCCCAATACTCGATCAGTACCTGACAATCCAGTCCGTTGCACAAGAGAACCTATCACATAGTTCACTACAGAACCGACAATCAAAGTAGCAATAAACAGCAACGCAATAGCAATCCCGTTACGCACCAATTCATCTTCAAAACGAGTAAAATAGACCGCTAAGTAAGTATAGAAATGGCTTGCCACAAAGAAAGCACATCCCCAGGTGACCAGTGATAATGCCTCACGAATAAACCCACGAATCAGGCTAACTAATGCCGAGAAGCCAATAATCGCGATAATAACGTAATCAATCCAAACCATGTTTTAATTCCAAAATAGACACCTCGGCATCCGTTTCAGGTGCATTCTAACAGAAAACGAAAACGTTTGCGCAGCAGATTTCCTATCCCACGGAAAATAATTAAGGCGACGAATTTGAATAATCATCATCGCCGCAGTCACTTAATATTTATTTCTTCATGATAGTTGTCCTATTTGTCACATAGGCATCACCCACTTTTATTACGGCCTGTAACTCCTTACCTGCCCTTGTAACCCAGTCAAACTTTTCAATTCTGATAATGCCGAGTCAAGTTGTTGCTTAGAAGCATTCGGACCAACATATATTCTCGTTAATTGCCCCTGAACCGGAGATGAAGGAACTGTATAAACCTGATAACCAGACAAACGCAGTCTGGCAACGATTTCATCTACCTTTCCGGCATTTTTCAAAGCACCCAGTTGTACAATGTAAGCCTGCCCTTGAGGGGTTGTCTCAACCGGTTTAACTTCAGGTTTCGGTTCTGGCTTAACGTCTGGTTTAGATTTCGCCGGCGCTGGCGGCTTGGCATCTGGTTTTGGTTCAAGCTTGATCTGTGGTTGAAGTTTCAATTCTGGCTGAACAGCAGGAGGTACTATCAGCGCGGGCTGAGGAGCAGTAACCAATGGTATTTCCGGCTGCTCCAGTGTTTCTGGCAGCAATGCCTCTGTCTCATCTTCCAGAGGCACTGATAATATTGGTGGATTAAGAGGAGGTATAGATTCGATTTCTTGCTCATCCCCAGGCTTTGGCACCAGAGGAATTGATGCAAACTTATCTTCATTATATTTCTTGTTGCCGTCTAACAACGCAGGCAGCACAATGACACCCAATGCTACCAATACAATTGTACCAACCAAACGATTCTGAAATTTACTTGCCACTTCCCTTCTCCCTGTCCAGAGCCTCCATGACATACGCTACTGTGTGGAATGAACCACAAACAACAACAATATCTTGCTCATCAGCATCAGCCATCGCCTGATACCAGGCACTTTCCACATCAGTAAATACCCGTGGCTGTTCAAGATGCTGAGCCAGTGTCTGTGCATCTGCACCACGCAGTTCAGTCAACGGAGCGCAATACCACTCATTTATTTGCTGTGACAGGCAAGTCAGTGTACCGGCAATATCCTTATCACCTAACATACCCACTACACCAAGGATTCTACTGCCCGGCTGACGGGGTAACTGGGCCAATTTCTGTACCAGATAAGCCGCCGCATGGGGATTATGCGCCACATCCAAGATCAACAATGGATTTTCACGAACTATCTGGAAACGCCCAGGCAACTGTGCATTCTGTAGCCCTTGATGGATTGCACTCTCATTAATAGCTCGACTGACTTTATCATCTTGTTGTAACAGGCAACAAATAACACCCATCGCCGTTGCGGCATTCATCAAAGGAACATTTGGTAAAGGTAGATTGCTAAATAGCCTATCATCAGATTGCCAGTGCCAGTTTTTATCCTGTCGAGAGAAACGCCAGTCAATGCCACAACGGAACAACTTGGCTCCTAATTCACCCGCAACTTCCGCAATAGAAGATGGCATATCCGGCTCGCCAACCACGGCAAAGCGATCTTTACGGAAAATCCCTGCTTTCTCACGACCAATATGTTCGCGATCGGCACCCAACCAATCAACATGATCAATTGCAATACTGGTAATAGCGGCAATATCGGCGTCCACAATATTTGTCGCATCCAGTCGCCCACCTAAGCCTACTTCTAAAATGACTACATCCAGACAAGCTTGTTTAAACAGTTGCAAAGCCGCTAATGTGCCATATTCAAAATAAGTCAGAGAAATATCACCGCGACGAGATTCAATATCCGCAAATACACGACAGAATTCCTGTTCAGGTAACTCTTTACCCTGAATACGAACTCTTTCGGTATAACGTACAAGATGCGGAGAGCTGTAAACACCCACTCTCAGCCCAGCCGCTAACAGAATAGATTCTATCGTGCAACAGGTAGTACCTTTACCATTAGTACCGGATACAGTTATCACCTTAGGTGCAGGATTAACTAACGCCAAAGTTCGGGCAAGTTTCCCCACACGCTCAAGCCCCATATCAATGGCCTTAGTATGCAGGTTCCCAAGGTAGGAAAGCCACGTCATCAATGGCGACGTGGCTTGAGGAATTTGTAAAGTATCAGACATCTTCTTTATTGGTACTTATTTGAATATCCGCCTCAACATCAGCGGGTTCTGCCACAAATTCAGCAACAATTGGCTTAGTACCTGGCTGCGACTGATGAGTTAGTTTAGAAAGTAAACTGGCAAGTGTGTCACGCATTTCAGGGCGACGAACTATCATGTCAATTGCCCCCTTTCCCAGCAAAAATTCACTACGCTGGAAACCGGACGGTAATTTTTCACGAACGGTCTGCTCAATAACCCGTGGCCCGGCAAAACCAATCAATGCCTTTGGTTCAGCAATATTAATATCACCTAACATCGCCAAACTTGCTGAAACACCACCCATTGTCGGATCAGTCATGACAGAGATATAAGGCAAACCACGTTCCTGCATTTTTGCTAAAGCAGCACTGGTTTTCGCCATCTGCATCAGTGACATCAATGCCTCTTGCATACGTGCGCCACCACTGGAAGAAAAACAAACCAGAGGACAATTATCTGCCAACGCTTGTTCTACGGCACGGACAAAACGGGCACCAACAACCGAAGCCATGGAACCGCCCATAAATGCAAATTCAAAAGCGGCAGCGACAACTGGCATACCACTCAGGGTACCTTTCATCACGATCAGTGCATCTTTTTCTTGGGTTTGCTTCTGCGCTGCTGATATACGATCTTTATACTTTTTGGAATCGCGGAATTTAAGAATATCTTTTGGCTCTAATTCTCCCCCTAATTCCGTCATTGCTCCTTCATCAAGGAACGTTGCCAATCGAGTACGCGCCGAAATACGCATGTGATGATCACATTTAGGGCAAACCTCAAGATTACGCTCTAACTCAGCACGGTAGAGCACCTGACTGCAACTATCACATTTAGTCCAAACTCCTTCTGGGATATTCGCTTTACGAGTTTGGGTAATGTTGCTTTTATTAAGAATTTTTTCAATCCAGCTCATTGCATGATCTTTCCGTCTGAATCTGGCTTATGCCAGTTTTGTTATGTGTGCCATTAAACCACAATGCTATTACAGTGTGGATAAAAAACTGCTCAAACCTGTTACCGGTTATCAGTCTTCTGCTTCATCACCGTACGACGATGACGCCAGATTTCAATCACTCCGGGCAGGATTGAGATAAAGATGATAGCGACAATCAACAGTTTCAAATTCTGTTGTACCATTGGCATATCACCGAATATATAACCAGCATAGGTGAATAACAGTACCCAAACCAGTGCGCCAATCACGTTATAAGCAGCAAAATGACGATAAGACATTTTCCCCATACCTGCAACGAATGGTGCAAATGTTCTGATAATGGGTACAAATCGCGCCAGAATAATTGCCTTCCCACCATGTTTTTCATAAAAATCATGTGTTTTATCTAAATAACTGCGGCGGAAAATTTTTGAATTTGGATTAGTAAATAACCTTTCGCCAAAGATGCGACCAATAGCATAGTTCACCGCATCACCAATAATAGCCGCAATAATCATCAATGCCACCATGATATGTACATTCAGATCATTTGAGCCCAGAGCCGCTAAAGCGCCGGCAACAAATAACAGCGAATCTCCCGGCAGAAACGGAGTAATCACTAACCCTGTTTCACAAAATAAAATCAGAAACAGAATGCCATATACCCAATCGCCATATTGTGCGACCAGTTCGGCTAAATGAATGTCAACATGGAGAATGAAATCAATAATAAATTTAGCGAAATCAACAAAATGAGTCAGAAATTCCATAATATTCCCCGCTATGCCAAAACATCCGTGTCGGCAACTAGAATTGTTAAATCAGATCATCTGCCAAAAACAGAGGCCCCATAACAGCGCCAGGCAAATCAAATTGCACCGGATAATCAACAGCAACCAGATACAATCCTGCTGCTTTTGCCGTCGCAGCGGCTTTCGTCCGATCTTTTAAAGCAAGCAACTGGACCATCCAGTTAATATCCTGATTCCCACAGCCAATTTCCATCAGACTACCGGCAATATTACGCACCATATGATGAACAAAAGCATTGGCTTTAATATCTATGACAACGTAATGTCCGTAACGGTTGACATTAATATGCATCACATTACGCCAAGGTGTTTTGGATTGGCATTGAACCGCACGGAAAGAGGTAAAATCATTTTCCCCCAACAAACACTGCGCAGCCTGATGCATCCGCTTTTCATCCAGTGGATAGTGAAAATGTGTCACACCACAGGCCAGTACTGCCGGACGATAACGATGATTAAAAATAATATAACGATACCGCCGGGCAGCCGCGCTGAAACGGGCATGGAAATCCTCATCCACGGTTTTTACCCAACGAACAGCAATATCCGGTGGTAAATGTGCGTTCACGCCCATTGTCCACGCCGCATCCTTGCGCTGCACAGACGTTTCAAAATGAACGACTTGCCCTGTTGCATGTACTCCAGCATCGGTCCGACCAGCACAAAATACCGATATGGGTTCATCGGCGACTTTTGATAATGCTGCCTCAAGGCATCCCTGAACACTTTTTACTTCCTGCTGACGCTGCCAGCCATAATATCGGCTGCCATCGTACTCAATTCCCAATGCAATTTTCATCTTTGAACCTGGCACAAATTCTGTTTGTTCTGTACCCAACATCAGTAAAATTGCTCCTGAATCAGTTTTTCCGCAGTCTCAACCGCCATCAGCGCACCACCAAACCGAATATTGTCGGCTACAGACCAGAATTGTAATACTTCCGGCATACCATAATCATTACGCAGACAGCCAATACTCAACAAATCATTACCAGATGCGTCTGTCACCGGAGTCGGATAATCGCCTTCCGCTGAAACGTTAATATCAACCATCCGCTCTAATTCTTCGCGGGCTTCTTCCACACCAACCGGACGCAATGTTTCCAAATGGACTACCTGAGCATTACCATAAAAAACCGAAGACTGAACGCAACTAACTGAAATCGGCAGCCCCTCATCCTGTAAAATTTTGCGTATCTGATCCACAAGACAGCGCTCTTCACGCACCGAGCCTTCAGCATCTGCCAGCAACGGTAAAAGATTAAATGCCAATTGCTTGCTAAAACGACCTGGCTCTGGTGGGATACCGTTAAGTAAACGGGCGCTCTGCCCGGCTAATTCATCAACTGCCGCTTTGCCGTGAACCGAGACAGAGAGCAAATTAGTCAAATGTAAGCGTGCAATTCCTGCGGCGTCAACCAACGGTTTAATTGCTGTCAACACCTGACTGGTCATGCAATCTGCCAAAGCGACAATATTTCGGTTACGATAATCCGCCAACGCATGAGGATTCACACCCGGGACAACCAAGGGAACATCCAGCTCCATAGCAAACAATCCGCTGCTATCGAGCACCAGACAACCTGCTTCTGCTGCTTGTTCAGCATACTGTGCCGTGGCTTCTGTTCCGGCCACAAAAAAAGCGAGTTGTACCTGTGACCAGTCAAAATCAGCAACATCACGGACAATTAAACTTTTACCATTAAAACGCAGGTTTTCACCGGCACTATGTTCACTGGCAAGAGGATACAGTTCACCAACGGGAAACTGACGCTCCTGTAATAACGCCAGTATCGCTTCACCTACCGCACCTGTCGCACCCAACAGGGCAATATTCCATCCTTCCGACATGTTGGTTTTCTCCACCTTATCTTTCTGATATGCAGGCATATTTCTGCACGAATTAAATCAGTTCTGTACTGAAACCAAGAGCGGCTAACAACTCAGCACTCTCTCTGTTATCACAACACACAGTTAGAGATGACCATTCCCGACGTTCCAGATAGTTTTTACGCAGAAGATCGAATTGCCCTTTCTGACCGGCAACCTGCCGTAACGGGGTATCATCGCGGCGCACATCATACACTAAATGTATCAATCGCTTTAGTGTGCTTTGAGTCACATTTCCATGCAGAGTGACCCGGCTGAAATCAGGCTCAGGCAACAGCTCAGATAAGGCAACTTTACGGGGTTGATCAAGGAATCCACAATAAGCCTCAAATACCTGTGTGGTGCCACGTGCCTTACCTTCGAGGGTATAACCCGCGATATGCGGAGTACCTATATCGACTAATTCCAGCAATGGCAGGGATAAATCAGGTTCCGGCTCCCAAACATCCAGCACAACACTGAGTTTTTTACCACACTTCAACTCGGCAAGCAGTGCCTGATTATCAACAACTTCACCCCGGCTGGCGTTAATCAATATGCGGTTATTCGGCAAAGCCGACAATAATTCAGCACCCGCCAGATGAAGTGTTTTATATGGACCTGATTTATTCAGTGGCGTATGGAATGTCAGAATATCCGCCTCTTTGACCAGTTTCTCCAATGGCCAAAATTCGCCGGCATCACCTCTGTCAGCTCTTGGAGGATCACATAAGAGTGTCCGGATACCAAGGACAGCTAACCGTTCTGCCAGTCTACTTCCGACATTACCGACACCAATGATCCCGACAACCTTATCTTTGAGTTCAAAATTGTCACGTTCAGCCAGTAACATTAATGCGGAGAAAACATATTCAACTACAGCAATGGCATTGCATCCCGGCGCAGCAGAAAACCCGATTCCCGCCTGAGATAGCCACGACTGATCTACATGGTCTGTCCCCGCCGTTGCCGTACCGATAAATTTTACCGAGCTGCCTTTCAGCAATTCTTCATTAACTTTAGTCACCGAACGAACCATAAACGCATCCGCGTTATCCAGTGCACCTTCCGACACCGGACGCCCCGAAATAGCTTGTACATCCCCTAATTGCTGAAACAGTTGTTCAGCATAAGGCATATTTTCATCAACCAGAATCTTCACTTAATTCCATCCTGTGGCATTAAAACGGACGTAGCGAACTTATTCTGCCATTTAATTATAACAAAACCCATAATAACGGTTTCTTTTGTTGTTAACTTTTCCTGAAACGTTCCGGTGTCGTACCTGCCAATTGCTGAAACATAGCAATAAAAGCAGAAGATGAGCTATAACCCACATCAAAAGCAACTTCATTAACGGTTTTTCCCTGCTCCAGCAAAGAGATAGCATGTAAAAACCGTAACCGCTGCCGCCACTCACTAAATGACATTCCCAATTCTTGCTGGCAACGCCGTGACAAAGTACGTTCCGAGGTATAACGCTGTTTTGCCCATTGCGCTAATGGCGTATTATCAGCGGGATTACTCTCAAGTTCCTGTAATATCGGCGCCAAAAGTTTATCTTTAGATGAAGGCAGATAGGTATGCTGAACAGGGGATTGAATTAACTGATCAATCAGCACTTGAGCTAACCGTAAATCCTGTTCTGTTTCTGGTATTTTCAATTTACGTTCAAAACAGTCAGTCATAATCGCATTGAATATAGAGTTAAGCCGGATAATACAAGGAGTATTCGGCAATAATTTCCCCCATTCATGAGAAATATCTATTGCCCTGAATCTCATTGCTTTTCTACTATATCCCGAATGCTCTATCCCTTCCGGTATCCAGACACAGAATTGCGGTGGAGCTAAAAAATGCTGTCCTCCAGCATTCATTGCCATTACGCCACAAACGACATAAATAAGTTGCCCAAATGGATGGGTATGACGTAAACACTCAGTATTCGCACTGAATAACTCGCTACGGAAAGAGATACTGGCCGGAATACCCATGATTTCTACAGGAATATGAAGTTTTTCTGTCATATTGTCTCAATTGCCTTATCCATTGGCTGATTATCGTTATATATAATAAATCAGACACCATTAGACTAAACACTCATTTTTATCTCAATGCGACTTATCTATATGAATATGATTTTTCCACTTCTGGCCGTCTTGATTTGGTCAATTAATGCCGTGGTGAGTAAAGCCTCCGCTACGGCTATTGATCCGGCTGCAATCTCTTTTTATCGCTGGTTCCTGGCCTTTCTCACATTAACACCCTTTGTTGTACTATCTGCCATTCGCCAATGGAAAACAATCTGTCAATATTGGTGGAAATTATTAATTCTTGGCGCACTTGGCATGGTACTTTATCAAAGCTTGGCCTATTACGCTGCACACAGTATCAGTGCAACATTTATGGGAATTTTTAGCTCATTGATTCCTCTTTTAACGGTTGTCATCAGCATATTTATTTTACGTGTTGTTCCCACCGTCGGTATTGCTCTTGGTACCGTTTTATCTCTATCTGGTTTAGTCTGGTTGATCAGCGCCGGTGCTCCCATATCATTATTGCAACACGGTTTAGGCCGCGGTGAATTGATGATGTTGATTGCCTCCATCTCCTACGCACTCTATGGCGTGTTAACCAAACACTGGTCTATTCCATTACCCAACTGGCAATCCCTGTATGTGCAGATTGCTTTTGGCGTCCTGCTATTACTGCCAAATTTCCTGTTGACCAAAGATGTTCAATTGAATGCTAACAATATCTCGTTAGTCCTATTCGCCGGTATTCCAGCCTCGATCATTGCTCCCTATTTATGGATACAAGGTGTCATAAAACTTGGTGCTAATACTACTGCCATATTTATGAATTTGACGCCAATATTTACAACGATTATCGCTATTCTGGTTCTGCACGAAAAAATTCACAGTTACCATCTGATCGGTGGCGGCATAACACTATTAGGTGTCATACTGGCACAACAATTACGTGCTCCTCTTTTTAGCCGTAAAACAGAAGAACCGCAGAAAATTAATCATCAGAAAGCCTGAAAGGAATTCTTACTAATAAACCGCCCAGTGTTTCACTGGGCAGTAATTGGGGATGAGTACCATGATAAAAACTAATGTCTTTTACCAGAGCTAATCCTAATCCCGCCCCTTCATGCCCTGCGGAATTATCAAGACGATTAAAAGCCATCAGTGACAAATTAACCTCTTCTTGAGCAATCCCCGGCCCACTGTCATCCACTTCCAAATAACAGTATGTCTTACAAGAGTTGAGAATCACTCTAGCCGTGACAATGCCACCTTCCGGCGTATATTTAATTGCATTGTCCAATAAGTTAGCGCACATTTCTGTCAGTAATACAGGTTCCCCCTTGAGCCATTGAGCATCTTCGCCTTCATAGCCCAAATCAATATTCTTACTGTCAGCCTGCTGCAAACGAGAAAAACAGGCCTGTTGCAACAATTCAACTAAATTGACCGGCCTATAATCCCGAACGGCCTCCTTTTCATGTGCTTTCAAACGAGATAGTTGTAATAAACGATCTGTCAGAGAGATAGTGTTATCCAATGTATTATCAATGGCCTGCAAACTTTCTTTCCATTGAGCGGGATCTTTGCTAGCAAATGCTACCGCTACTTGAGTTTTTAATACTGCTAATGGTGTTCTGAGTTGATGAGAAGCATCCGCACTGAATCTCTCCTGCCGACTCACCATCAATTTCAGTCGCTCTATATAACGATTAAATGCATATAATAATGGTGAAAGTTCTGACCAAGGCAACATATCAGGTAACGGAGTGAGATCATTAGCGGGACGACGGACCATGACACCAGAAAGTTTATGTAGTGGTTTAAGTAACTGTTTCAACAGGAAATAAGCCAGAATCAGAGTCAACCCAACCACTGTCCCTTGACTCATCAAAGAAGATATTAATAATTGTTGCGCAAGATAATGACGGGAAGCCACTGTTTCAGCAACTAGTATCAACGCCATTCCCATCATTCCCCCTTCATTGATCGGTTGATAAAGGGCAGCAACCCGAATGGGCCGGCCGTGATACTCAGCATCATAGAAATAAACCAAAGCTGTGTATAAATTGGAGCGAAGCGCATCTTTAGGGATCAAAGGCAAATCATCATAACCGGAAATTATCTCCCCTTCAGGAGATAACACCTGATAAAACAGCCTATCATTCATATTTCGCTCAAAACTATCCAGAACCACATAAGGTACATCGACAATTAATTGGTTATCCTTAACAGTCAGCCGTTCTGCCACAGTTCGAGCAGATGCCAATAAAGTACGGTCATAAGCCAATGTCGCCGCATTCTCTGCACTAAAATAATGGGTGCAAACCGATAAACAACCCAACACAAACAGTGGAACACCAAAAAACAAAAGTAACTGATGAAACAATGAGTTCGGTACTTTAAACCATGTCATCTTTTTGGCACTCCAGACGATAACCTAATCCCCGTAATGTACTAATCCCCACATTACTGCCTGACAATTTTTTCCGAATCCGGTGTACATAAAGTTCAATACTTTGTGGATTTGCTTCATCTGACAGTGCAAATACTTGTTCAAAGAGCTGTTGTTTAGAAACAGGCCTCCCCCGACGATGGAACAATGTTGTCAAAACCGAAAGTTCCCGTGGTGTCAAAGCCAATGGCTCATCGTTCAGAACAAAGTAACCATCATCCTGATAAACAAGGGAGCCGAATGTCAGTGTCCCCTGTAGAACACTTGCACTACGACGAAGTAATGCCCGGATACGTGCTTCCAATTCCTGTAAATCAAAAGGTTTCGTCAGATAATCATCGGCACCAGAATTAAGCCCTTTCACTCGGTCAGAAACATCGGCTTTCGCCGTTAATAATAATACCGGTAAATTTTGCCCACGCTTACGCAAACGAACTAACAGAGAAAGCCCATCCAACCTAGGCAAAGAAACATCCAGAATCAATAATGCATAGTTTTCTGTCTGTAATAATTGATCAGCGACTATGCCATCACTAGCAACATCTACAGCAAATCCTGAACTACTCAGTGCTTTTTGCAGCCAATGCAATAATTCAGGGTGGTCTTCCACTAAAAGTAAGCGCATATCTTCAATATCTAATCGATTAATATAAATATACCCGTTATCTTTCAAGTTACCTCTTTGTTGGCTGCATTCGCTCACCCCGGTCACATAGTTATCTATGCTCCCGGGGATTCGCTCCCTTGCCGTCGCGATGCATCTTGAAATCCATAAGGTATATAATTACAAACATAACTATATTTTCAGTTTATATCGCCACACCTATTTTTCTGAAAAATAGTCAGACCCTAAATCAATTCGACTCAATTCCATTTTCATGCCAAAATACCTCGCTATGAATAATAGGGTATTCTGTCATACCGAATGAAATAATATCTCTATTACCGCTTCCATTTACTCAGATTTTGCCATGAGCGCAGGAGTAAAATCAAAACGTTCATCCAATACAAATGCCACAGAGACATTAGACAAAGTGAGTTTTATTTCATTGCCTACTTTTAAACTAAAATTCGATATCACCATCGGCTCTTTATCATTAAGAAATGCGGATAAACCCGTCATTTTTAAAACTTTATCGGTGTCATTCTTAATATTAATTGAGATTTTGGTCTTTGATGCCATTGAACTATCTATCTGGTTAATTTTCTTCTTCATCTCTTTTGGTACGCTTATCACCAAGATATCTGCGCCATTACCGTAAAGATGAATGCCCTTAGTAGAACCAGTTATACTTGAATTCCCTACATTCACAGGCACTTTAAAGTGAGCAAACGAATCCATACTTTTTAATTTAACACATTGCATAAATAAATAATTACCATTTGCATGATACCTCCTTAGTCGAATGTAAAGTTACCGCGAGTAAAACAGAGCAACATCAAAACTACGAGAAACTTACAACAAATCAAAACAAAAAAGAAAGCCTGTAGCCAGTTGTTAACTCATTAATGCGAAACGCTACGCAAATTTAAGAGATTGAAATCACATATCAACAACTTTTCTTGTTAATGAAAGGTAAATGAAAGGTTTTGTTATTACTAATTGAGTCAACCAGATCCGTTTGTAGTGATTATATCTTACTCGGGTATTGATGAGAGCAAACAAATGAAAATTATAACGATCAAGATGTTAGTGGCAACCGCTCTACTATTTGGCACAAGCAGTGTTTTTGCTGCCAGTGCACCTAGCCGGACCGAATGTATTGCCCCCGCAAAACCGGGTGGCGGGTTTGACCTGACCTGCAAACTGGTCCAAGTTTCACTACTGGATACGAAAGAGATCAGCAAGCCTATGCGTGTCACCTTCATGCCCGGTGGTGTTGGTGCTGTCGCTTACAATGCTATCGTCGCACAACGACCTGCTGAAGCGGGAACCATTGTCGCCTTTTCTGGCGGCTCTCTACTCAATTTGTCTCAGGGAAAATTTGGTCGCTATAACGTTAACGATGTTCGCTGGCTGGCAAGTGTTGGTACTGATTATGGAATGATTGCTGTCCGTGCCGATTCACCTTACCGCAGCCTGAACGATTTGATGAATGCTTTTAAGGATAATCCCAACAGGATTGTATTTGGTGCCGGCGCTTCTATCGGTAGCCAGGACTGGATGAAAACAGCACTGCTGGCAAAAGAAGTTGGAATTGATCCTCACAAGATGCGTTATGTCGCTTTTGAAGGAGGGGGTGAACCTGTCACTGCCCTGCTGGGTAATCATATTCAGGCGGTTTCCGGTGATCTGAGCGAGATGGTACCTTACCTGAACGGAGACAAAATCCGGGTTCTGGCTGTTTATGCAGATAAACGACTGGATGGTGATTTAGCCAATATTCCTACTGCCAAAGAGCAAGGTTATGATCTGGTATGGCCGATTATCCGCGGATTTTACATGGGACCAAAAGTTTCTGACGAAGAGTATCAATGGTGGGTTGATACTTTTAATAAACTACAACAAACAGATGCGTTTAAAAAACAACGCAATATCCGTGGGTTGTTCGAATTCAATATGACCGGCAAAGAATTGGACAGCTATGTGAAAAAACAGGTTGAACAATATCGTGAACAAGCCAGAGCTTTTGGCTTAGCCAAATAACAGAGTCATCATCATGAGCGATCGTATTTTTGCTACTATCTGGTTAGTACTCTGTACCATTGGGATGGTTATTGGTTGGGGAATTCAGAGCGAATACACTTATGAACCTCTGGGGCCCAGACCTTTCCCAATGATCATTCTGTCTCTAATGGCACTCTGTGCTTTACTACTACTTTTCAAAAAACCAGAACAGAGCAATTGGCCTAGTGCCCCCGTTATCCGTCGCCTAATGCTGCTGATTCTCTCTTTGGTTATTTATGGTTGGTCATTCGAGTGGCTTGGTTTTCCTCTGGCTACAGCGTTGCTGACATTCAGTGTCGCGCTGTTGTTTAACGCAACACTGCCTGCCGCAATCATTTCCGGGGTGTTCCTTGGCGTCGCGTTATATTTCGCCTTTGACCGCTTACTTGACGTAACCCTGCCTCTCGGTAGTTGGCTCAACTGACGGAGAATTTATGGAAACCTGGATGTATCTCAGTCAAGGTTTTGAAGTTGCAATGGTACCGCAAAACCTGATTATTGCTTTAATTGGCTGTTTTGTCGGTACGATTGTTGGGCTGCTACCGGGGCTTGGGCCGATTAATGGTGTCGCGATTCTGCTACCACTGGCTTTCGCTTTAAAACTGCCTGCTGAATCTGCCTTGATCTTATTGGCAACCGTTTATATCGGTTGTGAGTATGGTGGACGTATATCATCGATTCTGCTGAATGTTCCCGGTGATGCCGCTGCCATTATGACCGCATTAGACGGTTATCCGATGGCCAAACAGGGCCGTGCAGGTGTGGCGCTGTCTATTTCTGCGGTGAGTTCTTTCTGTGGTTCTTTGCTGGCAATTTTCGGCATTATTTTGTTTGCACCATTACTGGCGCAGTGGTCACTGGCTTTCGGCCCTGCTGAATATTTTGCACTTATGGTTTTTGCTATTGCTTGTCTGGGTAGCATGATGAGCCAGAATCCGCTGAAATCACTATTAGCAGCATTAATAGGATTGGGTCTGGCAACTGTCGGAGTAGACGCCAACACCGGGGTTTATCGTTTTACTTTCGACAATGTTCATCTGTCAGATGGTATTCAATTTATTGTTGTGGTGATAGGTCTGTTTTCTGTCAGCGAAATTTTGCTGATGTTAGAGAGTACCTCCGCCGGCAAAACCATTATCCGCAAAACAGGCCGTCTGCTGTTCAATCGCAAGGAAGCGGCTGAATGCGCCATACCAACGCTTAGATCTTCCTTTATCGGTTTCTTTGTCGGTATTTTGCCTGGTGCAGGAGCGACTATTGCCAGCGCAATTACCTACATGACTGAGAAGAAGCTCAGTGGGAATAGCGATTCATTTGGTAAAGGTGATATTCGCGGCGTAGCAGCACCAGAAGCGGCTAATAATGCTTCGGCCTGTGGCTCCTTTATTCCAATGCTTACATTAGGAGTGCCAGGTTCAGGTACCACTGCCGTTATGATGGGAGCATTAACGCTCTATAATATTACGCCTGGGCCGGGAATGTTTACTGAACAGCCGGATATCGTCTGGGGGTTAATTGCGGCTTTATTGATTGCCAATATTATCCTGCTGATTATGAATATCCCAATGATAGGTCTATTTACACGGATGCTCACTATCCCACTCTGGTTCCTTGTGCCAGCTATTGCTACTGTTTCAGCGGTTGGTGTATATGCCATACACAGTACGACATTTGATCTTCTGTTGATGGTAGGGTTAGGCGTTTTTGGCTACATTCTGAGGAAGATGAATTTCCCGATGTCGCCATTAATCCTCGGTTTCGTATTAGGAGAAATGCTGGAACAAAATTTACGTCGCGCACTTTCTATTAGTAATGGAGAATTTGGCATTCTGTGGAGCAGCACAATTACTCAGAGTTTATTGATACTAGCAGCTCTGGTTTTGATTATTCCACCAATATTACGAATTATCCGTAAGCGCCGTATTCAGCAAATGGCCAATGAAAACAAAGCGTAATAAGCAAAAGCCTATAATATTACAAAATCATAATTACCATAAAAATATTATGGGCTTTTCTACCGCAACAGGAATATACTTTCATATTTACATTATATTTCACACAAAATCAAAACTCAGCAAAATAGGTTTGAATTCACGCTTATAAACAGATAACACAACACGCCAAGTTTGTTGCAACATTCATAGCAAAAATCACTTTGGTAAAATACTATCTTTACCAAATCGGTAATTCAAAACTCCCAACAACTGTTAAATAGTTATTAAATAGTATTGAGTATTCAACATTATTAACAATGGCCTTTTCTGTTGAAACAGACAAGATACAAACAGCACGCAAAAATGGGAATATACATACAAAGGTGACTCGCTGTATGCTGTCACCTAAGATGCATCAAATAACGACCATTGTTGTTTGGACACGATCGAAATAGTCTGTGATGAGGGAAATTAAGCCGAATACTTGCTCATCACCAAAGAAGCATTAGTACCACCGAAACCAAAACTATTGGACATCACCGTATTTAACTTTTGCTCAGTAGGTTTAGTGATGATATTCATGCCCGCTGCTTTATCATCAAGATCTTCAATGTTGATACTTGGTGCAATAAAACCATGCTCTAACATCAGTAGGCTATAAATCGCTTCGTGTACACCAGCAGCACCCAGTGAATGGCCGGTCATCGCTTTTGTTGCAGAAATTGCCGGTGTTGTATCACCAAAGACTTCCCTGATCGCCTCCAACTCTTTCACATCACCCGCAGGAGTAGATGTACCATGCGTGTTCACATAATCAATGGAACCTTTCACACCTTGTAGTGCCATATTCATACAACGAACCGCACCTTCGCCAGATGGAACAACCATATCTGCACCATCAGATGTTGCTCCATAACCAACAATTTCAGCGTATATGTGTGCGCCGCGTGCCAATGCATGCTCTAATTCCTCCACAACAACAATACCGCCGCCGCCAGCAATAACAAAACCATCACGGCTCTTATCGTAAGTACGAGACGCTTTTTCTGGCGTTTCGTTGTATTTCGTTGAAAGTGCACCCATTGCATCAAATTCACAACTCATTTCCCAGCAAAGTTCTTCACCACCACCGGCAAAAACAATATCCTGTTTTCCTAACTGAATAAGTTCAGCCGCATGACCAATGCAATGGGCAGAAGTAGAACATGCAGAACTGATAGAGTAGTTTACCCCTTTGATTTTAAAAGGAGTCGCAAGGCAAGCCGATACACCGGAAGCCATTGCACGGGTTACCATATAAGGTCCCACACCACGTAAACCACGAGTACGCATCCCATCAGCACCCGCAACCTGGTTATGCGGGGAACCACCACCAGAACCCACTACCAGTCCGCTACGAATATTGGAAACCTGATCATCAGCCAAGCCAGAATCTTTAATTGCCTCTTCCATCGCCAGATAAGCATAAACAGAGGCATCGCTCATGAAACGCTGAATTTTTCGGTCTATTAACCCGGAGGTATCCAGTTTTACATTACCCCAGACATGGCTTCTCATTCCTATCTCTTTGAATTTATCAGAAAAAGTTATCCCGGAGCAGCCTTCTTTCAGAGATGCCAGTACTTCTTTCTGATTATTACCAATGCTGGAAACAATACCTAAGCCAGTGATCACTACACGCTTCATTAAATACCTCATTAAATATGTTTATCTGCGGGATTTCTATCTATGCCACGTAGCACTTTAGCGTACACTTGTACGCTGAACAAGTCCGATCAGGATAAAATTACGAAGAAAAATTCATCTCTCTAAAAATCCCAATATGTTGTCACGTCAAAACAACTGTTAACTTTCATAGAATACAGTAAAAAATATTTAGATTTTAATAGATAAAAATAAATTTCAGATAGGAATTATTTTGGTAAACAATAAGATCAAAAAACTCTCGTAATTTCCATCAAAAATTTATGCCAAGGATAATAATATCAATGCAATATACATAAACTTATCAAGCATCCGAATAATGATTAGTAGGCTTATATTTATATAGAAGTTGCTATACTTGCTATTTTTATTAAATTTCTTGCTAATTAGAAACCAATTTAATCACTGAGAATAATAAGGATGAATAAAATTTTCATGAAATGAATCAATCCCTATGTTATATTATTGACTGAATTACGTAAAATACACAAACTTACAGCAACAAATGTTTTAGGACAGAAAAGTTTATGACTTTATCAACCGATAAAGCCATTATTCACACAAAAAATGATGGTAATTATGCTATGTCATATGCAAATGGTCGGTCCATTGTAAGACCTAAATAACTTTACCCAATAATCCTAATGGGGGTTAATAATGAGAGGACTTGGTTATCTTCTACTGAGCATTGGTATCATATGGATCTTAGTGGCTTTTAATATGGACACAAATATTTTATCACAATACAGCAACAAATTTAACAATATTGAACCAATTGTCTCACAACAAAATCATATCCTAATTGGCGCATTCATCACGCTTTATGGACTAATTATGATTATATCCAGTAAAAATCAGCGGTTATTAGAGTCTATATACAGAAGCTATACTAAGGAGATTGCCGGGTTCAATTCAGAGGAGGTATTCATACCTACACCTATGCAAAATTCAGATTACTTAAAACGAGCTAATAATTACCGCCATTATGATTTTATCGACAAATATTCAAATACCCTTGAAAAGAGAGTAGTTGAATTTTGTAAGTTATGCTCATCCTATATTGAAGAAGTAAATCATAATGGCGGTGATAAAGAAGAAGCTAAACGAACAGTGGTATCAATGATTGATACGATTTCCTCGCATTTAAAAAATAGGCAATCAAAAGAATTTAAAAAATTATGTGAATTTCACATTCATTTATAAATGCAAACCCCGCTTCGCTGAACTGCACCCCAAAAGTTGGACACCAACTGATTAAGGTGCAATTTTATGAAGAAAGCTTATTCATAATAAAGGCCAGAAAAATGGTTGATTATCTAAAACAGTATATACCTAATAGATTTCGAGTTGCAGCGCGGCGGCAAGTGAACGAATCCCCAGGAGCATAGATAATGATGTGACTGGGGTGAGTGAAAGCAGCCAACAAAGTAGCAGCTTGAAAGATGAAGAGTATAAAAGAATATCCTTGCATCATGAGACCATTTATATATTGATTTATAAAGGTAAAATAGATGGAGGTGATTTATGGCAGCATTTCAGAATTGCCAGTAAACCGTATCATAAACGCTATGGCTGTTATGAATAGAAGAGGAAAAACTAAAAAAAGTGAGCATTAACAGCAAAAAATTAGCAACAAACATCTACTTTTTTCTAATCTTTATGCCCCAAAGAAAGGAGAAATAAATGAGAATATTAATGGACTAAATTAGTCAATACTTTCCAAAAGGAATAGGCTTTAATAAAGTCTCTAACCGAGAGATAAATTTTTTCATAAACCGACCAAATAATCGTCCCTGAAAAATTCGGGATGGCAAAGCACCCAATAAATTATTTAAAGGAATACGAACTTGTTTACTCACAGCGTAATTATATTGCACTTACTATGCGAAACCGCCCCCCCTGCTTCTTCCAATAACTGTATACGCTGCAAGCAAGGCTCAACACTTTTCCACTCTTTTCTTCTGTCAGGTGGTACATCAACCCCAACCTCGCTAAAATCGCATTATTATCAGTAATATTACAGGCATTACCGTGAAAAATTCTGCTATCTGTACCGCAACCCTAAGTTGGAATGATCAAGGTACTCCGGTTTCAACACAGTTTGATGACGTTTACTTCTCAAATCAGGATGGGCTGGAAGAAACCCGTTATGTATTTCTCAACGGTAACCACTTCCCCCAACGATTCAGCACTCATTCCCGTTCTAACTGTGTAATCGCAGAAACCGGCTTCGGAACGGGATTAAATTTTCTGACTCTCTGGCAATCATTTGATGCATTTCGACAAAAAAACCCTGACGCGCCATTGAAACGTCTACATTTCATCAGTTTTGAGAAGTATCCACTGAAAACCAATGACTTAAAAACCGCTCATCAACGCTGGCCTGAGTTTGAAACTTTTTCACAGCAACTTTGCCAGCAATGGCCACAACCACTGGCAGGCTGCCATCGATTGATTATGACAAATGGCGCTGTCACACTGGATTTATGGTTCGGTGACGTCAATGATCTGTTGCCAACAATGGATTCCAGTCTTCACGGCAAAATAGATGCCTGGTTTTTAGATGGCTTTGCGCCTGCCAAAAATCCGCAAATGTGGAGTGAACAGTTGTTTGCTGCAATGGCACAATTTGCCCATCCAGAAGGCACTTTTGCAACCTTTACTTCTGCGGGTATCGTCCGTCGTGGTTTACAACAAGCCGGTTTTAATGTCAGTAAAGTCAAAGGATTTGGCCGCAAAAGAGAAATGCTGACTGGGGTTCTGGCAACTCAGAAACATCAGCCATTACCTGCACCTTGGTTTGCCCGACCGTCAGCAAGTCACACCGATGATATCGCCATTATCGGCGGAGGGATTGCCGGTATTCTTACCGCACTTGCGCTACTGCGTCGTGGAGCACAGGTGACTCTTTATTGTCAAGATGCAGCCCCGGCACAAGGTGCATCCGGTAATCGCCAAGGAGCACTCTATCCATTACTTAACGGTAATAACAATGAACTCGAAAAATTCTTTATCTCTGCATTTACCTTTGCCCGCCACCAGTATGAACAGTTATCAACGCAAGGGATTGATTTCGACCATCAATGGTGTGGTGTCAGCCAGCTTGCTTATGATGAAAAAAGTAGCAAGAAAATTGAGAAAATACTGGCAACAGAATGGCCGAATGAACTCGCCATCAGCATGAATTATCACCAGTTGAGTGAAAAATGTGGGCTGGATATTCATCACCACGGCATTCACTATCCACAGGGCGGATGGCTATGCCCGGCTGAACTCACTAAAGCAGCAACTGAATTGGCACAACAGCAAGGCATGCTCTGTCGCTTCAATCATCAAGTTACCGCGCTTAATCACAACCAGCATGGCTGGCAACTGCATCTGATGTATCAAGGACAACCATTAAACACACATCATAAAACGGTGGTGATTGCCAACGGTCATCATCTACCCCAGTTTGAACAAACCGGGAAACTGCCAGTTACTGCCGTGCGTGGTCAAGTCAGCCACATCCCAACGACAACCGATCTGAGCCAATTGCAAAATGTACTTTGCTACGATGGTTATATGACACCAGCTAATCCAGCCAATCAGCATCACTGCATCGGCGCTAGTTATCAGCGTCATCGGCTTGATAGTGAATATTCTGAAACAGAACAACAGGAGAACCGTGATCGATTGCTGAAATGTTTACCTGATGCCGAATGGGTAAATCAGGTTGATGTTTCTGCTAAACAATCTCGTCAAGGTATTCGCTGCGTTATTCGTGATCATATGCCAATGGTGGGAAATGTGCCGGATCTCAATGAAATAATGGCAGATTATCAAGATCTACCAGAACAAATCCATACAGGGAACCCCATCGCAGATGCACCCTGTTACTCCAATCTGTTTGTTATCGGGGCATTAGGTTCCCGTGGATTATGCTCTGCACCACTCAGTGCAGAAATCCTTGCAGGGCAGATTTTTAATGAACCATTACCACTGGATAATGAAGCACTGGCAGCGCTTCATCCAAATCGTTTTTGGATCAGAAAACTACTGAGAGGCCGTAAAGTGAAAATAGAAAAGCCATTAAGGAACTGCACCGCCAAACGTTAGATATTCATATCAATTTTGGTAGCACAGTTCGTTTTCTGTCCCTTAATAAAATTATTGAGCTTTAGCATTATCCAGCAGGCGCTGCCAAGTATTAAGAACAAGAACCTGATCCGGTGGCGCCAATTCTCCCGCTTTAATCGCATTTTGGATACTTTCTTCAACACGACTATGTAACTGTTCAGCCGTATGCGCACCTTCCTGCTCCAATTCTGCCACCGCTAGAGTGAGATGCCCGCGGAGATAACCACCAGCAAACAATTCATCATCACTGGCATGATCTACCATGTCATCAATTTGCGCCAAAATACGCGTTTCAAACTCAGCGAGCATTATTTTTCCTCAAATTCAGTATTCTCAATCTGCGAATATATCTTCCGGATAGGGAAAATATTCCGCTTTCAATGGGGGCGTATTGTAGAACGAGTTCAACTCCTGAATAAAGCACTCCGCTCTTACAGGGATCCCCTGCGCCAAATAGTCCATGATCTGAGCATGAACTTTACGCTGAAAAGCTAATCTATCAGGCTCAAAATCCCCTTCAAGGTTGTCACAACTGACATTAAACGGAAAACCTGCCGCAGTACAAAACAACCAATCAAGCGCCTGAGGTTTAATTTCTACTTTTTCAAATTCACTTTGCGTCAGTGCATCACGACCATCCGGGCAATACCAGTAACCAAAATCCACTAGTTGACGGCGCTCTTTACCCGCAATACACCAATGCGCAATTTCATGTAATGCACTGGCATAAAAACCATGAGCAAATACAATCCGGTTATAAGGGACCTCTTCATCTGCCGGTAGGTAAATAGGTTCATTATCACCTTTGACTAAACGTGTATTGTATTCATCACCAAAACAGCGATTAAAAATATCAATAAGTTGTTGATAGTTATGCGTTATCATTAATTAAAAACAAAACCTTGAATCAGAAATAAAATGCCAGCCAACTACGGATCGTATCACCATGATTATCATTCAGTAACTTAATGCTCATCAAAAAAGAGATAATAACAATCATAGGGCGGATCAATTTTTGCCCATGAGTCAAAACTAAACTTGCGCCTAACCGCGCACCAATCACCTGCCCTGCCAACATCACAAGGCCCAATACCCACAAAACTTGACCACCAAGGATAAAAAGCGCTAGTGAACCTATATTAGAAGCAAAGTTCAGTACCTTAGCATGCGCGGTAGATTTCGCCAGGTTATAACCGCACAACATGACATAAGCTAACGCATAAAATGAGCCAACACCGGGGCCAAATATGCCATCATATAAACCAAGCCCACTCCCGACAAACAAGGCAAATACCACAGGTGTCAAGCGACGATGGCGATCTTCCATGCCAATGGCTGGTGTCAAAAGGAAATAAAGACCAATGATAATGACCAGAATCGGTAATAGCTGGCAGAGAAAATCTGGCTTTATAAACTGGACAATAATCGCACCAACCATTGAACCAAGTAATGTCATCAATATGGCAAAGCGTTGAGATTTGAGATCAACCGCACCATAACGGACAAAATAGAAGCTGGCAGAGAAAGAGCCTCCCACTGCCTGCAACTTATTTGTCGCCAACGCCTGCACCGGCGAAACACCAACGGATAACAATGCCGGGATGGTCAATAGACCACCACCGCCAGAAATCGAGTCAATAAATCCAGCCACCATTGCAACCAGAAAGAGCAGACCATAAATTTCTGCCCCTGATGACAATAACCAGTCCATATTTTATCCCATCAACAGAAACCGCTTGCCAACATTAAGCTACCCATTGCAATATCCGGGATTTTTAAAGGCTAGCTTCATTCTCAAGTTCACCAGCGAGGAAGACTAGATTCGATATCAACACACTGTGCCCTCTGGCGTAATAGGTGATCCATCAGCACAATAGCCACCATAGCCTCTGCAATCGGTACGGCGCGGATACCAACACAAGGATCATGGCGGCCACGAGTGACCATTTCCACCTCTTCACCCTGACGATTAATCGTTTTGCCTGGCACCATGATGCTAGAAGTTGGCTTCAACGCAATATGAGCAACAATTGGCTGGCTGCTGCTAATGCCACCCAGAATTCCTCCTGCATGATTACTGGTGAATCCCCGAGACGTCATTTCATCTCTGTTTTCGCTACCACGTAAATTGATAACACCAAAACCATCACCAATTTCGACACCTTTTACTGCGTTAATACTCATCAGCGCATGAGCAATATCAGCATCAAGGCGGTCGAAAACCGGTTCTCCTAATCCAGCCGGAACATTTTCCGCGACAACCGTTACTTTCGCACCAATAGAATCCCCCGCTTTTTTCAGTTCACGCATCAGAGCATCAAGTTGTTCAAGTTTGGTCTCATCAGGACTGAAAAATGGGTTTTGTTCCACCTGTTCCCAATCTTTCAACTGGCAATGGATATTTCCCATCTGGGTCAAGCAGGCACGGACACGAATATCATATTTATCCAGCAAATATTTTTTCGCTATTGCACCTGCCGCAACACGCATTGCCGTTTCGCGAGCAGAAGAACGGCCACCACCACGATAGTCGCGGATACCGTATTTCTGTTCATAAGTGTAATCAGCATGGCCTGGACGAAAAACATCTTTAATAGCGCTGTAATCCTGAGAACGCTGGTCAGTATTTTCAATGAGCAAACCGATACTGGTGCCAGTGGTTACCCCTTCAAATACACCCGAAAGAATGCGAACCTGATCCGGCTCACGGCGCTGCGTTGTATAACGGGAAGTTCCCGGACGACGCCTATCTAAATCAACTTGCAAATCGGCTTCTGTGATTGCAATGCCCGGTGGCACACCATCGACAATACATCCCAACGCCAAACCGTGAGATTCGCCAAAAGTGGTGACCCGGAAAAATTGCCCGATACTATTTCCCGCCATCCCAGTTCCTTCCTGTTAATCGTTCTTTTATTTGACTCTGCCGGTTTTGCATTATTACGCAGCTACAGCCTATTCAATTATTCAATCTTTGAATAAACGAAAATGTTCGTGATGTTCAACCAGCTGTTGACGTGTCAACATAAATACGCCATCACCACCATATTCAAATTCCAACCAGGTAAAAGGCACATCAGGATATTGTTCAATCAAATGCACCATACTGTTACCAACCTCACAAATCAACACACCTTGTTCGGTGAGAAAATTTGGAGCAGTTGCCAGAATACGACGTGCCAGTTTCAAACCATCCGAACCCGCTGCCAAACCCAATTCAGGCTCACGGCGAAACTCTTCCGGCAAGTCACTCATGTCCTCGGCATCGACATAAGGCGGGTTCGTGACAATAAGATCGTATTTAACCGGTGGCATATCGCGGAACAGATCAGAACGAATTGGAATGACCCGGTGGTCAAGACTGTGATTCTGAATATTCTGTTCAGTCACGGCCAGCACATCTGCGGAAATATCCACTGCATCTATTTCCGCTTCCGGGAAAGCATATGCACAAGCAATGGCAATACAACCACTACCCGTGCAGAGGTCGAGGATATTGGCGGGTTGGTCAGGGATCAATCCTGCAAATTCATTATTAATTAATTCACCGATCGGTGAACGCGGAACCAAAACCCGTTCATCAACATAAAATTCATGACCACAAAACCAAGCTCTGTTAGTCAAATAAGCAACTGGAATACGCTCATTAATACGGCGCAATACCCGTTCGACAATACGATGACGTTCAGTTGATATCAGTCGCGCAGTCAGCATCTCTTGTGGGATATCCAGCGGCAAAAACAGTGATGGAAGAACCAGTTGCAGTGCCTCATCCCAAGGATTGTCTGTACCGTGCCCGTAATAAATATTCGCCGCATTAAACCGGCTAACGGACCAGCGCAACATATCCTGAATGGTATATAACTCAGCTACTGCCTCATCGATAAAAATCTTGTCCAAAAACCCCTCCAACCCTGCAAATTCATTAGCCTGCTAGTTTGCCACGATCATTGAGACAAATCAGCTTTATATCAGGTTAATGATATAGAATTTTAAGTGCTAATGTTCAGCAAGCAATGAATTAAGGAATAACAATTAAAAAGGCAGTACAGGTGTTTTATTGCAAATTTTTAATTCATTTTCGGCGCAAACCGTCTTATTCAACAACAAGACGGTTTAGTTTCTACATATTTAACACCGGGTTTCTTTGGCTAATTGAGCGCTCACAATAATGGCATTTTTTCGTATCCATAAATAATAAGCGGATGTTAACAACGCGATCCAGACGCCTCCCACATAGAACGCAATGCGTGTCGCCGGGAAGTAACTGAGAACGGCAATAATAAATATCATAAAAACGATGGTCAGAATCGGCGCAACAGGCCACATCGGTACTGGGAATTGTAATTTTTGGGCTTCTCCCGGTGACATTTTTCTGCGCATAGCAAATTGAGATAGCAAAATCATTAACCAGACCCACACGGTGGCAAAAGTCGCAATTGAAGCAATAATCACGAATACCTGTTTAGGGAGAAAGTAATTGAGGACCACCGCACACAATAACGCTAGTGTCATAACCATGATCGTCACCCAAGGCACGCCGTTACGGCTTAAATGCATAAATTTTTTATGGGCTAATCCTTTCTCAGCCATACCATACATCATACGACCGGCACCAAAAATATCGCTGTTAATAGCCGAAATTGCCGCCGTAATGACGATAATATTCAGAATATTCGCCGCCGAACTAATGCCTAATCCCTGAAATATTGCGACAAATGGACTACCTTCTTGGCCGATGCTGTTCCAAGGGTAAATTGCCATTAATACAAAAATAGTGAGTACATAAAACAGAAGAATGCGAAACGGGATAGAGTTAATTGCTTGCGGGATCACTTTCGCTGGATTTTTAGCTTCACTAGATGTAATACCAATGATTTCAATACCACCAAAAGCAAACATCACAACGGCCAGAGACTCAATAATGCCCCCCAACCCATTCGGCATAAACCCACCGTGTTGCCACAGATTCTGAACTCCCGTTGCCTGAAAATGACCGCTAAAACCAAACAAAATAATACCGGTTCCGGCAATAATCATGGCGCTGATCGCGGCAACTTTCAGAATCGATAACCAGAATTCCATTTCGCCAAATACTTTGACTTTACAAAGATTGAGCGCGCCAATAATGAAAATAATGCTAAGTACCCATATCCAACGCGGCACTTCCGGGTACCATAGTCCCATATAAATACCAAAAGCAGTCACATCGGCCAGACAAACGATGATCATTTCGAAAGTATAAGTCCAACCGGTAATAAACCCAGGTAACGGGCCTAAATATTGATGAGCGTAACTGGCAAAAGAGCCGGCATCCGGTCTGTGGACCGCCATTTCTCCCAAAGCACGCATGACCATAAAAACAGCGGCACCACCCACTAAATAAGCTAACAATACCGCCGGACCGGCCATGTTTATTGCTTCGGCAGAACCATAAAAAAGACCTGTACCAATCGCAGAACCCAACGCCATAAACCGGATATGGCGTGCGTTGAGTCCTCGCTCTAGTTGTAATGAGGCTTGCATGATTTACCCTCTTATCTTTTATTATTGGGTTTTATGAAAGATAAATGTGACAATCAGGCCGGACAGGCGCCGGCCATCGGTTTATTTAACGGTTATTTTTACTCAGTAATATCTGTCCAGAAGGAAGTAACGAGGAGAGATGTTGCTCGGCTAATAGCTGTATAGCAGCAGCAATATCAGGCGCAAAAAAACGATCTTGATCGTAATAATCTACTTTCGCTCGCAGAATACCACGCGCTTTTTCCAGAATCGGGCTGCTGTTCAGGCCATTGCGGAAATCGATTCCCTGGCAGGCAGATAACCATTCAATTGCCAGAATACCTCGGGTATTTTCTGCCATCGCCCATAAGCGACGCCCCGCAGCCGGAGCCATTGATACATGATCTTCCTGATTGGCCGAAGTTGGTAAACTGTCAACACTCGCCGGATGCGCCAACGCTTTATTTTCACTGGCAAGCGCCGCTGCCGTCACTTGTGCAATCATAAAACCTGAATTCACACCACCATTCTCAACCAGAAAAGGCGGAAGCTGTGACATATGTGAATCCATCAACAATGCAATACGTCGCTCTGACAATGCACCTATTTCTGCTAATACCAAAGCCAAATTATCAGACGCCATTGCAACAGGTTCAGCATGGAAGTTACCACCAGAAATCACCTCTCCCTGCTCAGCAAACACCAACGGGTTATCCGATACGGCATTAGCTTCAGTCAGAATAACATCAGCAGCATGGCGCAACTGAGTCAGGCAAGCGCCCATGACTTGTGGCTGACAACGTAATGAATAAGGGTCCTGTACCTTGGAACAATTTATATGAGAATCTGATAGTTCGCTGCTCTCTTCTAATACATAACGATACAATGCGGCAACATCGATCTGCCCCTGTTGCCCCCGTACCGCATGTACACGAGCATCAAATGGTTTGCGGGAACCCAATGCCGCCTCTACGGATAAAGAACCACAAACTATCGCTGTCGCCAGCAAATCTTCTGCCTCAAATAACCCACGTAACGCAAAAGCCGTAGATACTTGAGTTCCATTGAGTAACGCCAAGCCTTCTTTAGCCGCTAATGTAATGGGTTGTAAATTGGCCCTTGCCAGCGCTTCTTTGGCTGGCAGCCATTCGCCCTGATAACGCGCTTGCCCTTCCCCAAGTAATAACAGGCTCATATGTGCCAACGGTGCTAAATCACCAGAAGCACCCACCGATCCTTTACAGGGAATATGAGGATAAATTTCCGCATTGACTAAAGCGATTAATGCCTGAATAACTGCAAGACGAATACCTGAGTAACCACGGGAGAGGCTGTTAATTTTCAATACCATGATCAACCGGGTCATATTATCGTCCAACGCTTCACCGACCCCGGCAGCATGAGAGACGACAAGCGAGCGCTGTAGTTTTTCTAAATTATCTTCTTCAATCCGTGTACTGGCTAATAGCCCGAACCCGGTATTAATCCCATAGGCAGTGCGATTTTCAGCAAGAATCGCATTAACACATTCCACGCTGTGTTCAATAGCAGGAAAAATTTGGCCATCCAGAGTGATTTTTACCGGTTGTAGATAAACCTGACGTAGTTCCTCAAGAGTCAATTTACCTGGATAAATAGTTAGCTGCTTCATAATGTTCCTTATTTTGTATTAAGCATCGGCAAGTCTAATCCTTGCTCTTTGGCACAATGAATGGCGATTTCATAACCTGCATCAGCATGACGCATAACCCCAGTGGCCGGATCGTTATGCAGCACCCGTGCTATACGTTCTGCGGCTTCATCGGTTCCATCACAAACAATCACCATACCGGCATGTTGTGAGAAACCCATGCCGACACCACCGCCATGATGCAGAGAAACCCAGGTAGCACCGCTGGCCGTATTCAGTAAGGCATTTAGTAACGGCCAGTCCGAAACGGCATCAGAGCCATCACTCATGGATTCAGTCTCGCGATTCGGGCTGGCAACAGAACCGGAATCCAGATGGTCACGCCCAATAACAATTGGTGCAGAGAGTTCGCCACTGCGTACCATTTCGTTAAAAGCTAACCCCAGCTTGGCTCGTTGCCCTAAACCAACCCAACAGATACGAGCAGGTAACCCCTGAAAGCTGATACGTTCCTTCGCCATATCTAGCCAATGATGTAAGTGTTTATCATCGGAGAGCAATTCTTTAACTTTGGCGTCAGTTTTATAGATATCCTGTGGATCGCCAGAAAGTGCTACCCAGCGGAAGGGCCCGATACCACGGCAAAATAACGGGCGGATATAGGCAGGAACAAAACCAGGAAAATCGAAAGCATTTTCTACACCAACTTCGTATGCCATTTGGCGAATATTGTTACCATAATCAAAAACAGGAATGCCCTGCTTATGGAAAATCAACATTGCTTTAACATGTTCTACCATTGAAGCTTTTGCTGCTTTGATGACCTCTGCCGGCGCTGAAATAGCACGTTGGCGATATTCTTCCCAACCCCAGTTTTTTGGCAGATAGCCATTGAGAGGATCGTGTGAACTTGTCTGGTCAGTGACCAAATCCGGGCGTACACCACGACGAACTAATTCCGGCAAGATTTCAGCCGCATTACCGCACAGTGCAATAGAGATGGCTTTACCTTCCTGAGTGTATTTTTCGATCCGGGCCAGGGCGTCATCCAGATCTTTAGCTTGTTCATCGACATAACCAGTACGCAGACGGAAATCAATCCTACTTTGCTGACATTCAATATTCAGCGAACATGCTCCAGCCAATGTTGCAGCCAGCGGTTGTGCGCCCCCCATACCACCTAAACCAGCAGTTAACACCCAACGGCCCTGTAAATTGCCGTTGTAATGCTGGCGGCCAGCTTCCACAAACGTTTCATAAGTACCTTGAACAATCCCCTGGCTGCCAATGTAGATCCAGCTACCCGCCGTCATTTGTCCATACATAGCTAGCCCTTTAGCATCCAGCTCGTTGAAATGTTCCCAGGTAGCCCAGTGTGGTACCAGATTTGAATTTGCAATAAGTACCCGTGGAGCATTGCTATGAGTTTTAAATACCCCAACTGGCTTACCCGATTGGATTAACAACGTTTCGTCGTCTTCCAACTTTTTCAGTGTTTCAACAATCTTGTCATAACATTCCCAGTCTCTGGCAGCCCGACCAATACCGCCATATACCACCAGTTCATGAGGATTTTCAGCAACTTCCGGATCAAGGTTATTCATTAACATGCGCAGAGGAGCTTCGGTTAACCAGCTTTTAGCTGTTAATTCTGCTCCTCTCGGTGCCCGGATACTGACATTACGAAATTTACTGTTCTGGGCGGTCACGATCTGGCTCCTTTTTGGTCTTTGGATATTTGTTAAATGTATAGTTGTATATACATGTATATTCAATAGGCCAAACCGTTAACTGAAATAACATATTTATAGGGTTATTATTCTTATTTTCTTATAAATCAATTTGTTAATATTATTTCTTTCTAATTATCAAGGAATAATGTTTTTCTTATTTTTGTGTTTATAGTCACAAATTATTTACATTAATTTTACAAAAATATAATTTAACTAAGAAAAGGTTATTTTGACTTAGCAAAAATCACTCTTTGGATGGAACATCTGTCACTACTAGCAGATCTTTTTTGTCGAAATGAATATTTAATCCTTGACAAATAAAACAAGAAAAGCAAGTTTAGACGCTCTATTTTCGATACCAAGAGTTTCGTATTTGATAAAGGTCATCGGAATAGAATGCTATTTCTAGCAAAAAACGGGATGTACTCCGTAAAACCGAACAAATAATTCAATGCTCAACTCATAGAAAGAAAATGTTCCCAAGAACATTGATTCTGACTAAAGAATGGAGGAGAGAAATGTCTGTATATGATGTCGCTGTTATTGGCGCTGGCCCAGCAGGTTTAGCTGCGGTACAGAAATTGAAAGGAAAAGGTTTACGAGTCGTACTAATCGATAATGGCAAAGCTATTCATGAACGCGATAAAGATAATCTCGTTGAGATAACTGAAGGACACGGTGGCGCAGGGCTGTTTTCTGATGGAAAATTCTCATTTTTTCCTTCTGCCAGTGCACTTTGGGAGTTACCAAATGAACTGGAATTACGGCAAGCTTATGAATGGACATGCACCACACTAAATACATATGGCCTGGACACACCACCATTCCCAACAAATCCCAAAGACTTTACAGTGGGTTCCGGGGAATGGGTATTAAAAGATTATCCCTCTAATTATATGTCTCTTGAAGATAGAATTAATCTTGTTGAAGATATGGTGCAAACGGCAGATGCAGATATCATCACACAAACTAAATTCCTGTCTTATAAATACGTCAGAAAAAAAGATGCTCTGATTATGAATTTAAGAGACAAACATGCCAATACTTATCAAATTGAATGCCGACGAATCATTTTGGCTAGTGGAAGATTTGGTCCATTAGAGATTGCTAATCTGGTTGAAAAACAATCTTTCAATCGGCTAGAAGTTGGGTTCCGCATTGAACAGCAAGAAGATTTAGCATTCTTTAAAAATATGAAGCAACTCGACCCGAAGTTAAAGTTTCGGTCCGATGATGGCATTATTGAATGGCGTACTTTCTGTGTTTGCCGGGATGGCGAAACAGTATTAACAAAAACCCAAGATTTATGGACCGTTTCCGGTCATTCTGACGGCCCTTCTACAGGACGATCTAATGTTGGGTTTAATACACGTATTCTTAATGAAGATATCGCGGACCGAACACTCAACAATGTTGTTTCCGCCATGAAGCAAAAGGATTCTTATTTTAGAATCAAAGTACAAGATATATTAGCAGGAAATGTTCACATAATTACACAGCTTGTCTCTATTTATGGCGAAGAGCTATTCGATAAGATGTTGCAAGGATTGCGTAATATCATTAAAAAATTTCCCGAAATCGATCACGAAAATACGCATATCGTCGGTCCTACATTGGAAGGTGTCGGTTGGTATCCCAGTCTTGATGGCGATTTAAGCCTGGAAACCTCCCATTATCCTGTATGGGTTGCAGGCGACGCTTGTGGAATTTTCAGAGGTATTGTTGCTGCAATGATTAGTGGCCACTATGCCGCCTCAGCGGTTCTTAAGACCTTGGCAGTAGAAGCCGCCTAATTCGTGAGCTAACTAAATAAGCGGGGGATTACTAAGATAGGTAATCCCTATATGTTTACCACCACGAACAAATTTAACCTATCCTTATAACGAAAAAATTACTTAGGTTTATTATGAAAGTATTACATGTTTTTGATATGGATGGCACTCTTCTCAGAGGAACCACAGCAAGTCTGGAAATTGCCCGTACAATGAATTGCCTGACAGAACTTCATCTGCTGGAAAAACAATTTTCTCAAGGAGATATAGATACCAAAAAATTTGCCGCTGAATTACAACTTCTATGGTCAAACTTGCAGTACGCTGACGTTGCTAAAGTTTTTCATGCCTCACCGTGGATTGGAGGAATAAAAGAGGTTTTTGACGATATCAGAACCAAAGGTGAAATATCTATGGTCATTACCCTGTCACCAGATTTTTTCGCCCGACATTTAGAAAAATTTGGGGTTGATATTGTTGTTGCATCAAATTTTCCTGCTTTACCTTTTCGTGAAAAAGTTGATCCAGAACAGATATTAACGCCCGAAAGTAAATTACAGATAGTGAAAAAATATATACAGGAACATGGGCTAAATTTGGAAAAATGTGTTGCCTATGGTGATTCTGGCTCTGACATCCCCTTATTTAATGCTCTTAACAATACGGTTGCCATAAATGGGACGGATAAAATACGTGAAATCGCATTAATCCATTATGAAGGTAATGATCTATGGCAACCCTATCAGCTCATACGGAAAAAAATCAGTTGTGAGTCATAAAGATATAGCTATGAGCTGAAACGTCCTTTCAATTTATACCGATTACCGGGAAATAATAGTCTGGCACTGGAAACAGTGTAATGCGTCGACCAAGTTCGGCGACTAATTAATAAACAGGGAGCCCCTGACTCAATTTGCAACAACTTGCAAGATCGAGGATCGCCAGCAATAGCTTCCACAATGTGTTCACCTTCCGTTAGAGGTGCAATCATTGACAAATAATCGTGTGGCGTAAGTTTCGTAAAATCCTGTTGCAAATAATCAGGCACCGCTTGAGCATTGACATAACGATCTTCTATCTGAACAGGCACATCGTTTTCATAATGGGCAATAACCGAATGATAAATCGGCGTACCAACAATAATGTCCAATTCAGCGGCCTGTTTCACATCCGCATCCAGTTCAGATAATTTTAATATTTTACAGCGATGCTGATGAGAACGAGCTGAAATCTCATCAGCAATGCTGTGAATTTCGAACAACGCGGATTGCCCCTTCGGTTCAGCGACAAATGATCCTACACCTTGCAACCGTACTAATAGCCCTTCAGCAGTCAACTCACGCAGCGCACGGTTAGCAGTCATACGGCTACAGTTAAATTGTTTAACTAATTCAGCTTCAGAGGGGACACGATCATTTGATTTCCATTCACCAGTGTAGATTTTTTCAATGATGGATTGTTTCACTTTGGCATACAGAGGCGCAGGTTTGGCAAATGATCCTGATAAGTGCGTCGTCACAATTAATTCCTTATGCTGTAAAAATGTTAAGTGATTAATTACACTCACTTTATCAAGCTATCTTTGCCAAAATAGAAAACACAATAGTACTGTTATTTTAGATAATCAATACCACCAATGTGCTAATTGCCAGGCAAGACGTGCTGCTGCTCTTCCACCTATACCTTGTATATCAAATATTGGATTAAGCTCAACCAAATCAGCCGCCTGTAGTTTACCGCTCTGACAAATTGGCTGAATTAATTGCAGAAGGCGCTCCAATGGCAGCCCCAATGCGGCTGGCGCAGAGACTGCGGGCATCTGATCAGCAGGTAATACATCCAAATCAATCGTCATGTAAATCAAATCAACTTGCTGGAGTATATCTTGTATCTGCTGTTGCACCTTGTCCAGCATAGTTTCACGACATTGATTATCCCAGATAATCGTAGCGTTCAAGCGATTTGCTTCATCCACCAATGCCTGCGTGTTAGACGCCAAACTTGCACCAATGCAAGTATAGTGAAATAGACGTTGATGTTGCTGACAATATTCAGCAAGTTGACGAAATGGTGTACCAGACGTGGGCTGCGGCGACCGCCGTAAATCGAGATGAGCATCAAAGTTAATAATACCAACACGTTGACGGGGAAAAGCATCATAAACTCCAACACCATGAGCAAAAGCCGTTTCATGTCCACCACCCAATACCAAGGTACGTACATTCTGACGTTGACATTGGGTAACGGCATCAGACAAGGCTTGTTGTGCCTCACTCAATTGATTGGGATTAGCACGAATGCTTCCCAAATCCACCAATCTATCATGCCCTTTATGACTAGCCATATTTGCCAATGACCGCCGCAAATAATCGGGGCCTTGATTGGCCCCTGGCCTTCCCTGATTGCGCTTTACACCTTCATCACATTCAAACCCTAATAGAGCAATATAGTGAGAAAATTCTTCCGGCGTAAAATACGGAGATAGTTTAACTGTTTGAAAAAGCCGTAGTGCATTATCCGCTTCCGCCAAATCATTTCGTCCTTGCCAAATAGTCGGCGAAGTAGCATGCCATAAATTCATTTACCGCTCCTTATCTGTTATATGCTGGAATGAGTCATAACGCCACGAAACACTCTGGTATTCAAAGGGTTATGACCCAACTCATAAAAAATATCAACGGGATTTTCTGCATCCCAGACAACAAAATCGGCGTAAGCTCCTGCACGCAACTGTCCATGACGCTGTTCTCTGCCCAATGCACGAGCCGCATGTCGGGTTACACCTAACCATACCTCTTCAGGAGTCAATCCAAATTGGACACATGCCATATTCATGGCCATTCGCAAAGAAGCAAATGGGCTGGTTCCAGGATTAAAATCGGTAGATACAGCTATCGGCACATTAAATTGCCGCAATAAATCAATAGGTGGGCGCTGTGTTTCTTGCAAAAAGTAGAACGCACCAGGAAGCAAAACGGCAACCGTACCACTGTGACTGAGCGACTCAGCTCCCGCCTGATCTAAATATTCAATATGATCCACAGAAAGACCATGATAGCGAGCGACTAATTCGCTCCCGCCTAAATGAGATAACTGCTCCACATGACCTTTCACTGGAATGTTCCAACGCTGTGCTTCCTGAAAGAGCCGCTCAGTTTGTGTCAGATTAAATCCCACGCTTTCACAAAAAACATCTACTGCCTCGAACAGCCCTTTTTGCCAAAGTTGTGGAAGGATATCTTCGCAAATCAGATCCATATAAGCATCGGGATTATGCTTATATTCAGGTGGACAAGTATGAGCAGCAAGCAATGTGGGGCTGATCTCGATCGGATTATGTCGCGCCAAGTACTGCGCAACCTGTAGCAACTTTTCTTCATTTTCCAGATTTAATCCATAACCCGATTTAATCTCAATAGTGGTTACACCTTCGGCCATAAATGCAGCAAGACGCTGCTGAGCAGAGTGTTCAAGTTGTTCAAGAGAACTAGCTCGAGTTGCAGAAACTGTCGCATTAATCCCCCCTCCCTGAGCGCTGAGCTCAGCATAAGACATACCATTTAAACGCTGCTCCCACTCATAAGCCCGGTTACCACCAAACACTAAATGGGTGTGACAATCGATTAAACCAGGGGTAATCAGGCGTTGTTGGACATCAATTACCTGACAGCAACTAGTCTGTAATGTTGCCGTAGGCAAAATGGCTAAAATTTTGTCATCACGTACCACAAGATCATATTCTTTTAATAATCCGTAAGCTGCATTGACAGCAGGATCCATTGTTGCCAGTCTTGCATTACGCCAGATGATATCAGTATCACGCAGTTCTATTGCCATGATCAGCATCCTGTATTGGTCTGTATCTGATATACCCGTTATCTTTCAAATTGCCTCTTTGTTGGCTGCACTCGCTCACCCCGGTCACATAGTTAGCTATGCTCCCGGGGATTCGCTCCTTTGCCGTCGCGATACACCTTGAAATCCATAGGGTATAAATCAGGTTTAGTTGTATATACATTTATTTTCCAACCAACTGTCATTGTCAAATTATTTTATTAACTACCTGGATATACCTTCTTATCAGCATTTTTAAACCACAAACTCGGTAAAATCAGGTTTTATTAAACATAATCAGGTTTAATAGTTAAAAAGATGCAGTACACTTGTCACAAAATGGTTTAATTAACTGAGCAATGATGAAAAATAAATACCCCCTGAATGAGGAAGAGATTCACTTATTTCAACAATCGGTAGCAGGCACCAAACGCATCAACCAGGATACCGTCTTACATTCTCCCAGAAGAAAAAAAATCAGCTATATTGCCCCTGAACGAGTTCAGCAAGAACAAATTGATGCCAGCTACTATTTTTCTGATGAATTTCAGCCCAACCTTGATACCGAGGGCCCTACCCGTTATGTAAGGGGAGATACAAATCATTATGAATTGAAGAAATTACGTCGAGGTGACTATTCGCCAGAACTGTTTCTTGATTTACACGGATTAACTCAAATGCAGGCCAAACAGGAAATTGGAGCATTGATCGCTGCTTGCCGTCGTGAACATGTCTATTGTGCCTGCATCATGCACGGACACGGAAAACGTATTCTCAAGCAACAAACACCTCTGTGGCTAGCCCAACACCCAGATATCATAGCCTTCCATCAAGCGCCAAAGGAATGGGGAGGTAACGCCGCACTACTGATGCTTATCGAACTTGATGAGCCCTGAGCCAATATGCCGCTGAATTATTAGGCTTTTGCTGCCAATTGAGACGGGCTGACCTGCCAGACAAGAGTACCTTTGCCAGTCTGGCTGTTTAAATCCACGCATATCATTGCAGAAGTTGCAAACATCGGTGGTGTTTCTGCTGGACATAGCTCAGCAACTAAATAGCTGACTAATGGTAAGTGAGAGACAACCAAAACAGCGTTATGACCTTGTTCAGCAAGAAACTGAAGATAACTGCTCACCGTAACAGCATCACCTGACGGCGTTAACCCCAACAGCACTTCTTCACCATCCGGTAAAGATAGGGATTTACGAACAATCTGTAACGTCTGTTCAGCGCGAATATAAGGACTCACCAATACGAGATCAATCTGATGCTTTTGCTGTGCTAACCAACAAGCCATTTTTTGCGATTCATCATAACCGCGAGGAGTCAGTTGCCGGGCAGCATCGCTCATTGCATCTAAAGCCGCGTCACCATGACGCATAATAAAAATTTGCATAGTCCACCGTATGAATGAGTAAGTGCAGTTATCCTACTGCTAATAAATATCAGTAATCTCAACCTGAGTTATACAATAAAAATTGTTACTACAAAAACCATTTCAGACATGACATGGTGAGCAAGCATTCTACTCAAAACAAAAACAAATACGACAACCCAATGGATGTTGCTTGAACATGACTACTCCCCACCCTATCGGGCATTGGACGAAAGTTTACGACGGTTTTTACTAAAAGAGATCTTTTTTATAAAAATACAACGATTCCGGCACCTCAATGACACCGGAATTCATTTTTTCATCAATACAGGCCACTATGAATAAAAACTTTTATTCTGTTCAGCCATTCTTACTAAACACTCACAAGGTACGAATCTGTCTCCATACTGGCTTTCCAGCCTACGCAGAATCTCCACTACTCTGGCACAACCAAGACTATCAATATAACGGAATGGGCCACCAAAGAATGGCGGAAAACCAATGCCAAATACCGCCCCAATATCACCATCACGTGGACTTCTGATAATGCCTTCATCCAGACAACGAACAGCTTCATTAAGCATTAGCATCACACAACGCTGAGCAATTTCTGACGAGAGCATATGCGACTCAGGTGTTATATTCAGCAAGGTATAAATTGAGCTATCAACTTTTTTGCCTTTCTTACCAAATTGCCAGAATTTTCTGGACCCTGAGGCATATAAATAGAAACCACGGCCATTTTTCCTACCCTTACGACCATCTTTCAGTATCACATCGAGAGATTCAGGTGCAGCAAAACGCGGACCCAGTTGTTCTACCAGAATCGGCATGATTTTGGTGCCAACATCAATGCCTACCTCATCTAATAAATTAATCGGCCCTACCGGAAAACCAAAATTAACCAGTGCCCCATCGATATGATCAATGGATTCTCCTACTACCAGGCAATGCGCGGCCTCACTAATATAAGGGACAAGAATCCGGTTTACATAAAATCCGGCTTTATCACCTACCACGATAGCGGTTTTACCCTGTTTCTTCGCCAAAGCAACAACTGTAGCAATCGTTTTATCACTAGTCCCTTGATGTGGAATAACTTCCACCAGCGGCATCTTATCCACTGGACTAAAATAATGCAGACCAATAACCTGCTCTGGTCGTTGGGCTTTTTCAGCAATCTGATGGATAGGTAGCGAAGATGTATTAGATGCAAATATGGTTTCTGATTTAGCATTCGTTTCAATTTCTGCCACCATTTGCTGTTTCAGTGACAAATCCTCAAAAACGGCTTCAACAACAATATCGGTTTGTCCGAAACCACGATAATCCGTCGTTCCTGAAATCAGCATCATTTGCTGAGCACGCTCTGCCGGACGTAGCCGTTTTTGCTTTACCCGTTTGGACAACAAATCCCAAGTATATTTCAGTACCTGGCTAATACCCTTCTCATTAATATCTTTAATCCGCACCGGTAGTTTGCCACGGGTGGCTGTTACATTCGCAATTCCCCCACCCATCAAACCACCACCTAATATGCCAACGCGCTTGATTTCTGCCGGCTTCTCTGATGAACCCGTTTCATTCTTCAACGAAGTTGCAGCAAAAAACAGATTACGTAAAGCAACAGATTCCCGTGTCATCGCTAGCTCACCAAATGCCACCGCCTCAGCCCGTAAACCTTGGCTCATGCCTTTCTCAAGACCTTCTTTGACAACATCAATAATTCGTTCAGGTGCAGGATAATGCCCGCGAGTTTTCGCCAGTGTCTTTTTACGAACGATATTAAATAAAAAGTATCTTCCCATAGGGCCAACTAATAGCCGCTGTTGCCACGGCAAAGGTTTACGTACAGGAATACCCTTTTTGACTTTTTCGATAGCAATGTCCAGCAGAATATCCAACGGCACAGCATCATCTACTAATCCGAGCCGTAATGCCTGTTTCGCCCGTAGCTGTTTACCTGTCAGAATGATATCCAACGCTGAACTAACACCAATAAGTCTTGGTAACCGCTGAGTACCACCAGAACCGGGTAATAATCCAAGCTGAACTTCAGGTAATCCAAGACGAGTTTTATCGTCCAGTGAACATACACGCCAATGACATGCAAGCGCCAATTCCAAACCGCCCCCCAAACAAGCGCCATGAATTGCTGCTACGACAGGCAAGGGATAATTGGCTATCTGAGAAAATAGTTTCTGGCCCTTTTCAGCCAAATCTCGCGCATCTTCTTTGGTCTTACATCCGGCAATCATAGAAATATCAGCACCGGCAATAAACGTATCCAGCTTACCGGAAATCAATATTAATCCTTTAAGACCAGAAGATTGCTGAGCTTGCTTGAAAACATTCAGAAATTGATCAACAAATTCTGCTTTCAGCGTATTTACCTTCTCTCCCGGTACATTAATGGTGATAATGCCGATCTTATCTGGCCTGACATCAAAACTGAAAACAGAAGCAGTTTGGTTTGTACCCGTAGTGATGGGTGCAGCATTATGCTGAGCCTGAGTCATTATTCCACCTCCAATACCATAGCTGTACCCAACCCGCCAGCAGCACAAGCGGTTGTCAGCCCAAGGCCACCGCCACGACGACGCAACTCATTCAATACCTGCGTCACCATACGAGCTCCTGTTGCTGCAAATGGGTGCCCATAAGCGATTGAACCCCCTAAGACATTAAATTTGTCCATATCGACTTCACCAATTGCCTGAGCACGCCCTAATTTATTACGAGCAAATTCATCACTGGCAAACATTTTCAGGTTTGCCAGTGTCTGAGCCGCAAAAGCTTCATGCATATCGATTAAAGTCAGATCTTTCAGTGTAATACCTGCACGATCAAGCGCTATTGGCGTGGCGTATGACGGCCCTAATAACATATCCTGCCAGACATCAATGGCCGAGAATGCATAGCTACGCAGATAACCAAGCGGTTTTGTTCCCAACGCCTTAGCCACTGATTCACGCATCAATATGACCGCAGCTGCACCATCCGTCAGCGGTGTACTGTTTGCCGCAGTGACCGTGCCGTACTTACGGTCAAATGCCGGACGCAGCTTCGCATAAGAGGTCAGTACAGAATTTTTACGAATATTATTATCTTCAAGCAATGCTTCACGGTATGGAGGGAAGTGGGCTGTCATGACTTCATCAACCAACAATCCCTGTTCCCAAGCTTTTGCTGCCAGAATATGGGAGCGATGTGCTAATGCATCCTGATCTTCTCGACTGATACGGTAAGTCTTCGCCATCTGTTCCGCAGTATCTCCCATACGCAGACCTGTCGAATATTCCGCTACCGCCGGAGATACAGGCAATAAATCACGAAATTTAAGGCGGCTAAGTAATTTAAGGCGTTGCGATAGCGTTTTAGCCTTATTCATATCCACCAGAGTACGAGCTAAGGATTTAGTCACACCAATCGGCAATACAGACGAGGAATCTGCTCCACCAGCAATCCCAATATTCACCATACCAGCCATAATACTTTCAGCCACATTAGCAATCGCCTGAAAACTAGTGGCACATGCACGGGATACACTGTAAGCATCAGTACTCACACTTAACCCAGTACCGAGAACGATTTCACGGGCAATATTTGGCGCTTCAGGCATTTGCACTACTTGCCCAAACACCAGTTGGTCAATCTTTTCAGGGAGTAAACCACTCCTTGTCACAAGTTCACTGACGACTGATTTACCCAAATCCACAGCCGGTATGTCGTGATACGATGTTGCCTGTTTAGCAAATGGAATACGTAGCCCACTGACAATGGCGATACGATCACCTTGCTGTGTCACTTTTGTTAAAGGACGACTCATAACGGCTCCTGAAAGATTATCGTTAACTGAATCAAATTACTGAAAAAACTCTTCAACCAATCTGGACAGGTCTGACCTGATAGATCATTGTTAGCGTAATGTTTATAAATAGCAAACCTGAATAAACCAAAAATGAGAGGAAGCGCAACTTTAATTTATTTAACAGCTAAATGGTTTCAAGGCTTATTCGAACATGTTCGCAAGCTTTTGTGCGACACTGGCTTATTACATCAGTCACAATTTCATTACTCAAATATTCATAAATAATTTTAATATCTTATCCCTCATTAACTACTGGAAAACTCGTTCTACCCTTAAAGTATATTTATCTGCCGAAATTTGATCTTAAAAAATCATTTTTAAACGTTTTTATTAATATCAAAAATCATTTTTTTGTTAACTGAGTCGCGTTTTTGATATCAACTTGGTAATATTTTAAAAACATCCTTGCAACATCAGCTGCTATCAGACCTATACTTCACAACTGGTCTGATTTGTCATCAAGGCAAACCGACCCTACAATCCTGCGCTCCTTGCTAAGATAAGTGGCATAGTTAAATAATAAACAAGAGGGTTTTGGTTATGAACCAGAAAAACCTGTTCACCCGTTCAGCATTAGCGGTTGCAGTGGCAATAATTTCATCGAATGCTGGCGCTGCTGGTTTCCAGTTAAATGAATTTTCTACTTCGGCTTTGGGCCGCGCTTTTTCCGGGGAAGGCGTTGTTGCTGATAACGCAACGGTAGGAAGTCGTAACCCAGCAGCAATGACGCTGTTTGATCGCCCATCATTTTCTATTGGTGCCGTCTATATCAATCCAGATGTTGATATCACAGGCAAATCCAAAGCGACGGGTAAAAGCACCAACGCTAAAAATATTGCGCCTACCGCGTGGATACCTAACATACATTTTATTATGCCAATTGATGATCAATGGTTTGTTGGTACTTCTGTTACCACCAACTTTGGTCTGGCTACCAATTTTAGCAACAACTACGAAGCCGGCCCTATCGGCGGTAAAACTGACCTGACAACGTTGAACTTCAACCTGAGTGGCGCTTATCGTCTAAACGATAACTTTAGCTTTGGTTTAGGACTGAACGCTGTTTATGCTGATGCGGAAATCGTCCGTCATGCGGGTATTCTGGCGAGTCAAACCGGAGGTGTACTAAAACCAACTGATGAAGTTGCTAATCTGTCAGGCAAAGATTGGGGCTATGGTTGGAACGCGGGCATCATGTATGAAGTAGATGAAAATAACCGCTACAGTCTGACTTACCGTTCTAAAATTAAAGTCAAATTTAAAGACGGTGACTATAAAAATGACGTACCTGTACAGCTAGGTCAAATGCTGCAAAAGAAAGGAATAAACCTACCTGCTACCGGAGGCCAAACTATTGGTGGTAGATTGGATCTCAATTTGCCAGATATCTGGGAAATTTCCGGTTACAACCGTGTAGCCCCTAAATGGGCTATCCACTATAGCTTGGCGTATACAGGCTGGAGTGAGTTTAATGAACTGAAAGGCACCAAAAATAAAGACGGTTCAGTCCTGTTTACTAAACATGAAGGTTTCAAAGATGCTTACCGTATCGCTTTAGGTACAACTTATTATCACGATGACAATTGGACATTCCGTACAGGTATCGCCTTTGATGATAGCCCGATTCCTGCTGAAAACCGTTCTATCTCTATTCCCGACCAAGACCGTTTCTGGTTGAGTGCAGGTGCAACTTACGCGTTTAACAAAGATATGTCTGTTGACGTAGGCGTTTCTTATATGCATGGCCAGAAAGTCACGGTCAAAGAGAAATTGGTCGAAAGTCTACCTTACACATATGAATTTGATGCGAAAGGTTCTGCTTGGTTATATGGTGTGAACTTCAACTACGCATTCTGATAATATGTAGCGCCTAAAAAAGGATAGCCTCGCTGCTATCCTTTTTCATTCATAGAGTTAAACCAGAAGTAACTATCAATCAATACTGTCCAACTCATCCTGTAATGCTTCAGCATTTGGATTTTTCGTGGCTTCCAATTTACCGTCACTCGCCATAAAATCATGGCTCTGGAAGTAAGCCTCGCGCATCATCAGATATGGATCTGATGAATTCTTCAACAAACCATCAGAATCCAGTAAACGAGCACGGGTTTCAATACCTTCAAATACCCACTTACCCGCTGACATCCAGATATTCAGATAACTTAGCATTGGGTAAGTCATATCCGCCCAGTTTCCCCCTTCATCACGTAAGGTGAAACTGCCATAGCCCGGCAATACGGCATAAGGACCATATCCCACATCATAATAGCCCAGAGTACTACCAAAGCGTTTTGACTCTTCTTTAGCCAGCTTAGGGTTTGCCATCGTTGCAACATCAATCAACCCCGCCATCCCAAAAATGGTATTCAGGAAAAAACGGTTAAAATGTTTCATTCCCTGATATGTGTTACCACGTAAGAAACTGTTTACCATACTAGCCGGCTCTTCGAGATTACTTAGAAAATTACCCAAACCATTTCGAGCAGGCATCGGCACATAATCGTGCCACGCTACCGCGACCGGACGTAAAACATAAGGGTCAAGAACATCATAATTAAAGTTGAACATTGTACGGTTAAAACCTTCCAATGGGTCTGAGCGCCCCTGTTCAACAGTATCAGATGAATTAGCACACCCCACTAGCAATGCGGTTGTAAGAGCGATTCCGCCCAAACGATACTTCATACATCTCTCCAAGTAATAACCTTCTAGATCCGGCAAATTAGTTCGTTGCACGACTCGCCGATGATCATCAATAATGTAAATATTACTGACAATCCAACTTGAATGGTACTCAATTTAAGTGATCATTAAATAGGCGAACAGTTTATAACACCTTATCTTAGGAAGGAAAAACCGTTATAATGAAGCTATGTCCCCTTAGTTAAATGGATATAACAAGCCCCTCCTAAGGGCTAATTGCTGGTTCGATTCCAGCAGGGGACGCCAGAATCCTGTCTACGAATGTACACCAAAATCTACTTTTTCCTTTAATTTCAAAGAAGTTAACGCACTTAATGGTCTATTGCAGGCTACCGAATTACACCTACATCCACATTGCTTTGTTGGTACAACTGTTGATATGGTAAGTTCGATAATGCAGATATATCGATTGGAAGGGCTCAAAAGCTTACCGGCGGGCAGTCTGGGATCTAACACCTCGCTATAACATCTTATTTTTCTTATTGCAGCAATCCCCTCAAGAGCTAGGTTACCTTCGCTCTCGTTGAAGCCTTGAACTCATGAGCAATACACTCAATGAATTACTCAACCTCTCACTGACACAAAGTACGTTATATCGTTCAGGCGGGTATTGTCGCGGCACCCACGGTGAAACAACCTGATCCTGAATATAGCGAGAAAATAGCAAAAATCACGGAAGCCAAAGCGAATATTTCAGAAAAACATCCCGTTTTTTATGAAGATGAGGCCGACATTGATTTAAACCAGAAAATCGGCGCAGATTGGTGTTTCAAAGGCCAGCAAAAACGGGTAGTCACACCGGGAAAAAATGAAAAACATGACCTTGCAGGTTGCCTCAATGCGCAAACAAAAGAGGTCACTTATGTTAAAGGAGAAAAAAAGAATTCTGATCTGCTTATCAAAATGTTAGATGAAATTAATGCCCACTATCCCCATGCAGAAACTGTCACTTTAATCTTAGATAATTACTGCATTCATAAAAGTAACAAGGTCAAGCATTGGCTGGTGCAATATCCCAGGTTCACCCTTTTATTTTTACCTGTTTATTCTCCCTGGCTGAATAAAATAGAACGGCTATGGCAATCGCTTCATGAGACCGTGACTCAGGATCACTGTTGTCAATTTATGTGGCAGTTACTCAATCATGTCGATACCTTTTTGCGATTGTTTTCATCGTACCAAAAACCAGGAATACAAAAAATGAGTGGAGCATTATTATGAAAAGTCATTTAGTGTATTTGCCCATTATCAATCAGGAGATTCGGACTTTCTTTTAGCCTTTTTCCAGCAATATTTGGGCCAATAGTAACTGAACAATATCATCATCAATGCCAATGGAGTATGTGGATATTACTCACCATTATCTACTTTATTATTATAATTTCTCTCCAATTTATTCATTTTCTTGGGCTATTTTGGGGAATCTTAGGTCCAGTATTTATCGGTGATGTTATTGCCGTGTGTGAAACACAAAGAGTTAGTGGAAAATTCGAACCAAGGCTGTTATTCAGCTGATTTCAAAAAAACTTTGCGTCACTATTCGACGTTGGGGCTTTAGCATTTGGTATGATACTCCTCGGTGCTATCGCAATGTTTATTATCGGTGGTAGTGCCATAATTCATATCCTATTAACAGCTCAACATGGTGAAATCTCAGCCGACATGCTCCAAAATAGTCTGTCGTCATTATTTCTTAGGTAGGTTCACATAATAAGTCAATAACAAAGGAATCAATAAAAAAACAATCACCACCTCCCTGGAGGTGGTTTAAGGATGACAAGTAAAAAGCGCCAAATTCGGCGCTTTTCATTAATACAATAATTAACCGATATATTCTAATCCACACATATATGGACGCAATACTTCGGGTATTTCAATACGACCATCAGCTTGCTGATAGTTTTCCATAATTGCAACCAAGGTACGGCCAACAGCCAGACCAGAACCATTCAGGGTATGAAGCAATTGAGTTTTCTTATCTTCTTTACCACGGAAACGCGCTTGCATACGGCGCGCTTGGAAATCCCACATATTAGAACAGGAAGAGATTTCACGATATGTGTTCTGAGCCGGTAACCACACTTCCAGATCATAAGTTTTACACGCGCTGAAACCCATATCCCCGGAACACAATAAGACTTTACGATATGGCAGATTCAGTAATTGCAATACTTTCTCTGCATGACCTGTCAATTCTTCAAGTGCATCCATTGATTCATCAGGATGAACAATCTGAACCAATTCAACCTTATCAAATTGGTGCATACGGATCAGGCCACGAGTATCACGACCATAAGAACCCGCTTCTGAACGGAAGCAAGGGGTATGAGCAGTCATTTTCAATGGCAGTTCATTTTCATCCAGAATGTCACCACGAACCAAATTGGTTATCGGAACTTCAGCAGTTGGGATCAGCGCGTAATGGCTTTCCGCCTCTTCTTCCAGCGGCTTAGTATGGAAAAGATCTTCACCAAATTTCGGCAATTGACCCGTACCATATAAGGTTTCGTGGTTAACCAGATAGGGAACATAAGTTTCCAAATAACCATGCTGCTCTGTGTGAAGGTTTAGCATAAATTGTGCCAAGGCCCGATGCAGACGAGCAATTTGCCCTTTCATCACTACAAAGCGTGAACCGGTTAGTTTAACCGCGGCGGCAAAATCCAGACCATTGGTCAGTTCACCTAATGAAACATGATCTTGAATTGCAAAATCATATTTACGTGGCTCACCCCAACGGCTCACTTCCAAATTATCGTTCTCATCTTTACCTACCGGTACAGAATCATCTGGAATGTTAGGGATACTTAAAGCCAAATCACGGATTTCTGCCTGAAGTTTTTCCAGTTCAGCTTTCGCTGTATCCAACTTTTCACCTAACTGGTTCACTTCCTGACGTAGCGGATCAATATCTTCACCACGGGCTTTTGCTGCACCAATAGCTTTCGATCGGGAATTACGTTCTGCTTGCAGGGTTTCAGTTTCAACTTGTAAAACTTTACGGCGCTCTTCTTGTTTGCGCAGCGTATCCACGTCAAGGGTATAACCCCTGCGAGCCAGTTTTTCGGCGACTGCGTCTAGCTCATTACGCAGTATGTTTGGATCGAGCATGCTAGTCCTGTGCTTGTCGTTATTAAGTTAGATAATGTGAATAGGCCCACTCAAGTTGATGGGCCATAAGGTATTTTTACCCGCCAACCTTACCGCAACAACAACGTTAGCGATAGCGTTTTATCGGGCTATTTTGATCCTGTTCAGCAAGCCAGGCGAGTTTATCGCCTATTTTACCTTCTAACCCTCGGTTAGCCGGATGATAATAACGGGTTTCCCGCATTTCAGAGGGAAAATAAACTTCACCCGCAGCGTAGGCATTAGGTTCATCATGAGCATAACGATATTCCTCGCCAAGCCCCATCTTTTGCATCAATTTTGTCGGCGCATTGCGCAAATGTGCGGGAACATCATAATCAGGTTTTTCCTTCGCATCAGCCATTGCTGCTTTAAAAGCGGTATAAACAGCGTTACTTTTCGGTGCACAAGCAAGATAAACAATAGCCTGAGCAATCGCCCTTTCACCTTCTGCTGGCCCAACACGAATAAAACAATCCCATGCAGCAATAGCTACCTGCATTCCCCTGGGATCGGCATTACCAACATCTTCGGAAGCAATTGCCAATAAACGGCGTGCAACATATAACGGATCACCTCCGGCGGTAATGATCCGGGCATACCAGTAAAGCGCAGCGTCAGGGGCAGAACCACGAACGGATTTATGCAGTGCTGAAATCAAATCGTAATAACGATCGCCTTGATTATCAAAACGGGCACTCCGCTCTCCACTGACCTCTTTCAATAGCGCCGGAGTCAAAACCCGCTGTCCCTGAGCATTGGTTTCTGCCATATCCGCCATCATTTCCAGCAGATTCAGTGAACGACGAGCATCACCAGCAACCAGTTCCGCAATCATATGACAGGTATTTTCGGGCAAAACGATATTCTGACCATGATAACCACGCTCTTTATCATTCATGGCCTGCTCAAGCACCTGCTCAATCTCTTCTATTGTCAATGATTTAAGCAGATAGACGCGTGCCCGTGAAAGTAATGCAGAATTCAGTTCAAAAGAGGGGTTTTCTGTTGTCGCGCCGATAAAGGTGATCGTGCCATCTTCAATGTGTGGCAGAAAAGCATCCTGTTGGCTTTTGTTAAAACGATGTACTTCATCAACAAACAGAATCGTTCTCCGCCCTGCATTCCGGTTCTGACGCGCTTTTTCAATCGATTCACGTATCTCTTTGATACCGGAAGTAACCGCAGATATCCGTTCAACATCAGCCTGGGCATAATGCCCAATAATTTCAGCTAATGTTGTTTTGCCAGTTCCCGGTGGCCCCCATAAAATCATGGAGTGCAGTTGTCCAGCCCGGATAGCCCTTGGAAATGGTTTTCCCTCAGCGAGTAAATGCCGCTGGCCGATATATTGCTCTAATGTCATTGGCCGCATACGCGCGGCCAATGGCTGGAATTCATTTTGTGAAAAATCGAGTGGCAGGTTGTTCACTTAAACCTCACTGGCGCTGATCATCCAGCGTAACGCCTTTCGGTAACGTAAAACTGAACTTTGCCGCATCCACATAGGTATTTTGCTGCCCCTTTAATTGATAAGCACTTTTTTGTCCATCCTGCTCAATAGCAGAAAATTTTTGGATAGTGCCATCTGTCATGACGGTAATCGAGAAACGTTTCAGATTACCAGTGACATTATTCGGTGTCAGTTCAAAATCATTCCCTTGCTGGCTAATTTTATATTGAGACCAATCTTTAGCATCGTTACGAGTAATTAGCATAAATGGTGTGTTACCTGTGGCATCTTTCAGCCAATTAGCCGTTACCTGCTCAACAAACGGATTATAGAACCACAACGTTTTACCATCCGATACCAAAACGCTTTCATCAGGTGATGTCATATGCCAGTTAAATAGGTTTGGACGTTTAACCCACAATTGCCCTTCACCTTCCTGAATTGTTGCCCCATCATCACTAGTGACGGTTTGAGTAAAGCTGGCATGAAAACTATTTACTTTACCCAAACGTTCCTGCAAATTCTGGCTGGCATTTGCCCATGCCACATTGATATTCATACCAGCCATTAAACAACCAATCAATATCAGCTTTTTCATGTAAGAGATACCTTTCTCAGCATTATTACTTCTTTCTCAACGTTATTACCTGAGTGATTTATTATCAGAGTTTTCAACGTTCACTATTCACTATGAGCGCTCATGTGGCGGTGGGGCTAATACTTCACGATTACCATTATGACCTGGAGCACTGACAATCTGCTGTACCTCCATTTGTTCCACAATACGCGCCGCTCGGTTATAACCAATACGGAATTGACGCTGGACACCAGAAATCGAAACCCGTCGTTTTTCCGTCACGAATTCCACTGCCTGATCAAACAGGGCATCTAGCTCTTCATCGCTGTCAAGACCTAAACCACCTTCCGCATCACCACCACTGAGAATGCTGTCAACATACTCTGGACGACCACGGGCTTTCCAATCATTAACCACTTCATGAACTTCCTGATCCCGAACAAATGCACCGTGAACACGCACTGGAATCGAGGAGTTTGGCGCCAGATAAAGCATATCCCCCATACCCAACAGGGATTCAGCACCGCCTTGATCAAGGATAGTACGGGAATCAATTTTGCTGGAAACCGTAAAGGCAATACGAGTCGGAATATTCGCTTTAATCAGACCGGTAATAATATCGACCGATGGACGTTGAGTCGCCAGAACCAGATGGATACCAGCAGCACGCGCTTTCTGTGCCAAGCGGGCAATCAATTCTTCTACTTTTTTGCCAACAGTCATTATCAGATCAGCAAATTCATCTACCATGACAACGACATAAGGCTCTTTTTTCAGCACCGGATGAGTGATATCCATGCTGTCGCCAGGTTTCCAGAATGGATGAGGAATTGGGCGTCCCATCTCTTCCGCCTGTTTAACCTTTTCGTTATAACCCGCCAGATTACGTACACCCAACGCGGACATCAGTTTATAGCGACGTTCCATTTCATTAACACACCAGCGCAGTGCATTCGCTGCGTCTTTCATATCAGTAACAACTTCAGTCAACAGATGCGGAATGCCTTCATAAACCGACAATTCCAGCATTTTCGGGTCAATCATGATAAAGCGGACATCTTCCGGTTTTGCTTTATAGAGGATACTGAGGATCATGGCGTTGACACCAACCGATTTACCCGAACCGGTTGTACCCGCCACCAGCAAGTGCGGCATTTTACCTAAATCAGCGACCACCGGCTGGCCACCAATATCTTTACCCAACACAATTGTCAGTGGCGATGGATTATCGCGGAATTTTTCACAATCCAATACTTCACGCAAATAGACCGTTTGACGTTTTTTATTCGGCAATTCCAAACCAACATAAGGTTTACCCGGAATCACTTCAACAATACGCACAGCGACCGCTGATAGAGAACGTGCTAAATCTCTTGATAAGTTGGAAATACGTGATGCTTTAACACCCGGAGCCAAATCCAGTTCAAACCGGGTAATCACCGGGCCTGGCGAAAAACCAACCACATCAGCTTTAACTCGATAATCACTCAGACGCGCTTCAATCAAACGAGACGTTTGCTCAAGGGCAAACATATCAACGGGTTCCTCTTCTGCTAAAGGACTGGTTAGCAGATCAAGCGAAGGCATTGGTGTCGTTGGTTTTGGCAACGGTTGATCATTACGAATCAAAAACGGATGGAATAAGCTATCTTGCTGCGGTTGCTGCGGTTGCTGCGGTTGCTGCGGTTGCTGCGGTTGCTGCGGTTGCTGCGGTTGCTGCGGTTGCTGCGGTTGCTGCGGTTGCTGCGGTTGCTGCGGTTGCTGCACAACATTGTGTACAGGGGCTGGCGCAAAAGCAATTTCTATGGGCCGTTCTGATTGATTTTCCGGCGCTGATTGAACAGAAGGCATAAACAGCGGCTCTGCCGGCTCTTTTTCAACTAAATCTTCAACCGGTGAGAAGTTATTTAAAATCGATAAGCCTTCCAGAGCAGAGAACTCTTTTTTCTCCTGGTGACCTTGCTCCTGATAACGCTTATGTTGCGGCTGCTCAACTGTCTGTTTAACAGTCTCTGTCGCTGTTTGAGCCCGTTCTTCCACCGAAGGCCGATTTTCCGGCTCAAATGGATTCTGTCTTATCTGAGGCTGGATTGGGGCCTGTTCTTCTGTATCCGTGGTAATACGATAACGCTCGCGCTGTTGTTCAAGAAACTGCTGACTCAGCAAAGCTTCTTGCTGTTTATCAGACTCAATATCACCATCCGATCCATCTACTTGCTGTTTGACCTCCTCTTCACGCTGTTGTTCTGCAAGACGTTGTGAGGGAACTTTGATGCCATACAATTCACGACGGGTTGGAATACGGACAGGATTAGGACGAGGCAGTTCTGGCCCGATTCCTTGTTTAACCTGAGAATTACCCGTTATAACCGTTGCAGCGGTTGCTGCTATAACATTTTTTTGCTCTGTATTTTTTGGCTCTGTTTCAGACATAAAAGTGAAAGTTTCACTACTGTTCTGGCTATTTTCGACGGGTTCAAATGTTGGCGTCGCTTGACGATTAAATTCAGATATAGGTTCAAAATGGTACTCAGCAGGAATTTCAAACGTATAACGAACAGGTTCGTCGTTATTATTCTTTTCACTCTCTTCCATTAATGATTGAGACCGTGCAATATCATCAGATGTATTGACCAGAATTTCAGGTTCAGCATCAATATCAGCCATATTAATGGTAGGATTATCCGTTGGCTGTGCTTGTTCGATTTCTGTTTTCACTGATTCTGGTTCATCCAGTTCAGCTTTTGCTAACTCTGCGGCAGAAGGTGCTGTAAAGAGTACATCATCATGATCGATATCGGCCGCTGTGAATTCAGGTTCTGTTTTATCATCGGCGGGATCTTCCCGCTCAACAGTCGTTTCACCGTATGGCGTATATTCCTGTTCATTACGACTACGGTTGGTAATAAATCCTATTGCTCCCAGAATTACTGCTCCCGTTTTTTCAGCAATGGTTAACCATGACCAGCCAGTAAATAGCGTCAACCCAATTGCCCAAATACACAGCAAGACCAAAGTTGCGCCTAATTCATTAAACCAAGGCAACATCGCATTACTAAACAGACTGCCAATAATACCGCCGGAAGCAAAGTAATGGAGATCGTCAACATTCAGTGCCGCTAATCCACATGAGGTCAGAACGATTGCTAATGCACCAATAACGCGCAAAGCCAGCGCAAAGAAATCGACATATTCTCTGTCATCATGTTGCTTAAAAGCAGTCCAACAACCCAATATCATCACCGGAGGGATGGCATAAGCTAGAATACCGAATGCAGAAAACAGCGTATCGGCCAGCCATGCGCCAACACCACCACCCAAATTATGCACTGGCTCATGCCATGCAGTCTGAGACCAACTGGGATCAGAAGGGTTAAAACTGACAAGTGCGACCATTAAATAAGCCGCTAGGATGACAATGACAAGCAACACAGCTTCTAACAGCCTGCGCCCACTATTCAGTCTCTTTAACTTAATATTTTTATCTTCTGTATATTCCTGGCTCAAGAAAGGCTCTCCAGGTTTCCTGTTGATTTAACGGAACAACGCCGAGATAGCTCAGCGTTGAAACTGTATGCATAAACAGGAGTGTACCTAAGTTTTTCCAGTTTTGCACCTGTACATTTTTGGTAAGATTTTAGCGAGTCTTAATGACCAGACGATTGCTTTGCTTAACTTCTTCCATCACAACATATGTGCGGGTGTCATTAACACCTGGCAAACGCAACAAAGTTTCGCCTAGCAACTTACGATAAGCTGACATGTCTGGTACGCGGGTTTTCAATAGATAGTCGAAATCACCGGAAACTAAGTGGCACTCCTGAATCTCTTCCAACTTTTGTACAGCAGCGTTGAATTGTTCAAAAACATCTGGGGCGCCACGGTTTAAGGTAATTTCAACAAATACCAGCAAAGATGCATCCAAATAGTGAGGATTCAGCAATGCTGTGTACCCAGTAATAAATCCTTGGCGTTCCAGACGACGAACACGCTCCAAGCACGGGGTTGGAGACAAACCTACCCGTTTAGACAGTTCTACGTTAGAAATTCGCCCATCTTTCTGTAGCTCATTTAGGATATTACGATCTATGCGATCAAGATCTTTTCCCGGACGTTTTTTATTATCTATCATCTTGTTGATCTCTCTTTATTTTCCTACACCCATAACATTTTCCCCTATCTCTCTGAGTTTGAGTTGGAAAAGATGTCTTAAAGTTAAAGCCTCGCTCTATCAGCGTAAAGCAACTCACAGGCCATTTTCTAATGCTACACTAGAGGGAATTATCCGCATGTCGATTTTTATAGAAACGAATTTAGCGAGGTGGATAATTATCTCTTACAGTGATGTTTTCGCAAATGCACAGCCGATTGTCAAAGTAAATGAGCAAAAATCAGAACAACCTGTGGAACAAATTTTCAGTTAATCGTTTCGATAGTCTACCATTAGTTGAAAACGAGCAAATGAAATCCAAACAGCACTAAAAGAACACTTTTCTCAGGTTAAAGTCATTATTAGTTAATATCTATCGGTAAAATCGTTAGTAACATGAGTCTTTTAGCTTTTTTTACCCTCCTATTTCTCCTACAATCGCTCGATATTCGATTAGGTGATAAATGGAATGAGGTATTTATGAGCACCGCCAAACACCACAAACTCATTATTCTTGGCTCCGGTCCAGCAGGCTATACTGCCGCGGTTTACGCTGCCCGAGCAAATTTAAATCCGGTTCTTATTACCGGGGTTGAAAGAGGCGGTCAGTTGACTACAACCACCGAGGTCGAAAACTGGCCTGGCGATCCGGAAGGTCTGACCGGCCCTGGGTTAATGGAACGCATGCACCAACATGCTGAAAAATTCCAAACCGAAATCATTTCTGACCATATTCAAAAAGTCGATCTGCAAAACCGGCCTTTACGCCTTTATGGTGATGAACAAGAATATACCTGTGACGCACTGATTATCGCAACAGGTGCTTCTGCTCGTTATTTAGGTTTACCTTCTGAAGAGGCATTCAAAGGTCGTGGTATTTCAGCCTGTGCAACCTGTGATGGTTTCTTTTATCGTAACCAGAAAGTCGCCGTTGTCGGCGGCGGTAATACCGCCGTAGAAGAAGCCTTATATCTGGCAAATATTGCAGCGGAAGTTCACCTAATTCATCGCCGTGATACTTTCCGTTCAGAGAAGATCTTGATCGGTCGCCTGATGGATAAAGTCAAAAATGGCAATATCATCCTGCACACCGATCGTATTCTGGATGAAGTACTCGGTGATGATATGGGCGTTACCGGTGTTCGCCTACGCGATACCAAAAGTGGCACTACAGAAGAATTAGCTGTTACCGGCACCTTTATTGCCATCGGCCATACTCCCAATACCGCTATTTTTGCAGGTCAATTAGAACTGGATAATGGTTACATTAAAGTTCAATCCGGTCTACAGGGTAACGCCACTCAGACATCCATTCCCGGTGTATTCGCCGCCGGTGACGTCATGGACCATACCTATCGCCAAGCAATTACGTCCGCCGGTACAGGTTGTATGGCAGCCCTTGACGCAGAACGTTTCCTGGATGGGCTAGCCGCTAAATAAATTCTTTTTCTTTCAAGGCGCTATTTCGGTAGCGCCTTTTAACATGTAACATATCAGCAGGATGCTGACACATAGGATATGCCAGCCTTTTGGTACACCATTACCCTGACCTGTTAAATTAGAATTTTTCCTTATGGACAAAACAAGACAGTATGAATTGGTTCGCTGGCTGAAACAGCAAAGTGCCCCGGCCCAACGCTGGCTCCGCCTGTCCATGTTATTTGGCTTAATCAGTGGATTGTTGATTATCACTCAAGCCTGGCTACTGGCCTCAATTCTGCAAGCTTTAATCATGGATAATCTTCCACGCGAGCACATCACGAATGAATTCTGGCTGCTAGCAGCTACCTTTGCGTTACGAGCTATCATCAGTGCTATTCGGGAACGGATCGGTTTTATCTGTGGCAAAGTCGTACGTCAGAAAATCCGCGCTATGGTATTGGATAAGCTGGAACAACTTGGCCCAATGTGGGTTAAAGGCAAACCAGCCGGTAGCTGGGCAACCATTATTCTTGAGCAGATAGAAGATATGCAGGATTATTACTCCCGCTATCTGCCACAGATGTCTCTTGCCGTCATAATCCCTGTTCTTATCCTGATCACCCTATTCCCTATTAACTGGGCTGCCGGACTCATTTTATTCGCTACTGCTCCCCTTATCCCCCTGTTTATGGCGCTGGTTGGTTTAGGCGCCGCAGATGCTAATCGGCGTAATTTTGTCGCACTAGGGCGGTTAAGCGGTAATTTTCTTGACAGGCTACGTGGGCTGGAAACGCTGCGCTTGTTTTATCGCGGCAAAGCAGAAGCACAACAAATCAGCGAATCCACCGAAAACTTCCGTTGCAGGACGATGGAAGTGCTAAGATTAGCATTCCTCTCTTCCGCGGTGCTGGAATTCTTTGCCGCCATTTCTATTGCTGTTGTCGCTGTCTATTTCGGTTTTTCCTATCTGGGTGAGCTTAATTTTGGCAGTTACGGGATGGGCGTTACCCTGTTTGCCGGTTTTCTGGTGTTAACCCTCGCCCCAGAATTTTTCCAGCCATTGCGCGATCTGGGTGCTTATTATCACGCCAAAGCACAGGCAGTTGGCGCCGCCGAAGCATTAGTGACGTTATTGAGCAGTGATGGCGAACATGCACCTGCCGGTGGTGATAAAACACTAAACCCCCAAGATCCGTTAACCATCATTGCTAATAATCTGGAAATTTTGGCCCACGATGGCAACCAGCTTGCTGGCCCGTTGAATTTTACTATAGAGAAAAATCAACGGGTGGCATTAGTTGGTCAAAGCGGAGCAGGTAAAAGTTCCCTCTTGAATTTACTGTTAGGGTTCCTGCCCTATCGTGGTTCAATACAAATTAATGGCACCGAACTGCGTGAGTTGGATCAACAAAAATGGCGTAATCAACTGAGTTGGGTTGGACAAAATCCACATCTGCCTGAGCAGACTTTGCTTGATAATATTCGTCTGAACCAACCTAATGCCAATCAACAACAAATCCATCAGGTTATGGAACAAGCATACGTCACCGAATTTATTCACGATTTACCCGATGGGCTGAATACGATCATCGGTGATAATGCAGCACGATTATCCGTTGGTCAGGCCCAACGTATCGCTGTTGCCCGTGCCCTATTGAAACCTTGCCGGTTATTATTACTGGATGAGCCTGCCGCCAGCCTGGATGCGCATAGCGAACAACAGGTGATGGAAACACTCAATCAGGTATCTCATCATCAGGCAACCCTGTTAGTTACTCATCAATTGGAAGAAACACTGAAATATGATCAGATTTGGGTCATGGAAAAGGGATTAATTATTGAACAGGGAGATTACCAGACGCTAAGCCAATCTCAAGGGGTATTCACCCGTCTGTTATCCCATCGAAGTGAGGAGCTGTAATTATGCAGGTATTGCTTCCTTTTCTGGCGCTCTATCGCCGTCATTGGTTTCTTATCAGTTTAGGCATGGTTCTAACCATTGTTACGCTACTCGCCAGCATAAGTTTACTGACCCTCTCTGGCTGGTTCCTTGCAGGCGCAGCACTAGCCGGTTTTTCTGGTTATACATTCAACTATATGCTACCGGCTGCCGGTGTCCGTGGCGCTGCCATTCTTCGAACTACCGGGCGCTATGCTGAACGGTTGGTTAGCCATGATGCCACTTTCCGGGTATTGGCACATTTACGGGTTTTTGCCTTTCAGAAAATTTTGCCACTTTCACCGGGAGGAATAGCTCGTTTTCGCCACGGTGAATTATTAAACCGGCTAGTTGCTGATGTTGAAACATTGGATCATCTCTATTTACGGGTGATTTCGCCGATATTATCAGCTCTTATCGTTATCATGGTCCTCACTTTCGGTCTTGGATTTCTGGATCTCACATTAGCCTATACCCTTGGCGGTATTATGCTGGCTCTGTTGATCCTGCTGCCATTGGTATTTTATAACGCAGGTAAATCCGTTGGCCGCGATCTGACTATTCTGCGTGGTCAATACCGCACCCAACTCACAGCGGCATTGCAAGGGCAAGCCGAATTGATGGTATTCGGTGCTGCTGGCCGTTTCCGCAAGTCAATGGCTGATATCGAGTCACGTTGGTTAAGACGCCAGCAACAGCAAGCGAACCTAACCGGCTTGTCACAGGCAATCATGATTTTTGCCACCGGTATGACTGTCACATTGATCTTATGGCTGGCAGCTAACAGCGTGGGGGGAAACAGTCAGCCGGGGGCATTAATTGCACTGTTTGTCTTCTGTTCTCTTGCCGCGTTTGAGACTCTGGGCCCTGTCACTGTTGCATTCCAACATCTAGGACAAGTCATTACCTCTGCAACCCGTGTTGCTCAATTGATGCAACAAGAACCGGAAATAATGTTTCCTACATCAGGGCCGGAAAGTTCAGCGCAAGCCAGTATTGATATCAAAAATATCAGTTTCACTTATCCTGATCAGTCAATGGCCGTCCTGAAAAATATTTCTCTCTGCTTGAAAGCTGGGGAACATATCGCGCTGTTAGGCAAAACCGGTTGTGGTAAATCTACCTTGCTACAATTACTGACCCGGGCCTGGGATACTGATTCAGGCTCAATCTGTCTGAATCAGTATCCTATTACTGCTTATGACGAATCAACTCTGCGCAGTATGATATCGGTTGTTTCACAACGTGTGCATGTGTTCAGTCATACTTTACGACAGAATTTATTACTGGCAAAACCAAATGCAACCGATAATGAACTAGAAACTGTGCTGAAACAGGTAGGTTTAAGCAATCTACTGGAAACCAATGAGGGACTAAACTGCTGGATGGGCGAAGGCGGTCGTCAATTGTCTGGCGGTGAACAGCGCCGCTTAGGAATTGCCAGAGCGTTACTGCACTCGGCGCCACTGATGTTACTGGATGAACCTACTGAAGGGCTTGATGCGGATACTGAACAGCAAATTCTATCTCTACTGCGTCAACATTGTCAGCATAAGTCATTAATTATTGTCACCCACCGCCTGTACGGACTTGACCATATGGACCGTATTTACGTCATGGATGGCGGCACCATTATTGAACAAGGGCAGCATGATGAATTACTGGCTCAGCAAGGTCGCTATTATCAGTTTTATCAGCGGCAACATCAGATTCGTCTTGAACCGGGGCAATAACACACGATGCCAATAATTCAACTGGATGCTGATTCATATGATTTCCCTCACCCGAAAGAGGCATTAACGGAGCCTAATGGCCTACTGGCCGTAGGGGGGGATTTATCTGCTAAGCGATTAAATGCAGCCTATCATCAAGGTATTTTTCCCTGGTTTTTACCCAGTGAAATGCCACTTTGGTGGTCCCCCGATCCGCGTGCGGTAATCATTCCGAGTGAATTGCATATTGGCCGAACGCTACGCCGGTTTCTGCGTAATCCCCCATACCATATTACGGTAAATCATGCTTTTGAACAGGTGGTTCATTTCTGCGCTCAACGGCAGGAAGGAACATGGATAGGCAAGGATATCCAACAAGGTTATAAAAAATTACATCAGACAGGACAAGCACATTCAGTAGAAGTCTGGCACAATGAGCGGATTGTTGGTGGTTTGTACGGTGTCAGCGTTGGCACACTCTTCTGCGGTGAGTCTATGTTCAGCAGAATGGAGAACGCATCCAAATGTGCGCTCATTGCCTTCTATCACCATTTTCTGCGACACGGTGGTGAACTACTGGACTGCCAAGTGCTTAACCATCACACAGCTTCACTGGGAGCAAAAGAGATTCCCAGGGAAGAATTTATTCAGTATCTTTATCAATTCAGAAATCGGTCATTAAAACCTGGTTGCTGGTTACAACAAGTACTGGAATTATAATCAACATTTGACCGATTCATGTTGCTGATAACATAAATATCACTATGCACTATTTGCAAAATAGCGGGTTAAAATACAACATTCCTTTACATAATGAGGGTTTTTCGGCATTATCTTGCCCGTTAAAAACGATGGTTATTAAACTTAGAGGATTAGATGGCCAAAGAAGACAATATTGAAATGCAAGGTACTGTGCTAGACACACTACCAAACACTATGTTCCGCGTTGAATTAGAAAACGGGCACGTAGTCACTGCTCACATTTCAGGTAAAATGCGTAAAAACTATATTCGCATCCTGACAGGCGACAAGGTTACAGTTGAGCTGACCCCATATGACCTGAGCAAAGGCCGTATCGTCTTCCGTAGCCGCTGATTCATTACCGTTTTCAAGAGTATTACACCACAGGTAGCAACTTTGTATTTAACAACGTTGTATCCACCTGTGGTGTCGTTCTTCTATTAGTGCACTACATCTTCCGGCTTCTGCTTATAAGCACTGCTGAAATCGTAGGTCAGTATGCGTTTTGCCTTATCCAAGCCAATACTCACTGAGCCACCGTGAACTAATGAGCCGAACAGGAGTTCATTTGCCAACGGTTTTTTCAAGCTATCCTGAATAACCCGTTCCATTGGACGAGCACCCATTGCTTTATCATAGCCTTTATCACATAACCATTGACGAGCATCCGCACTGACCTCCAACGAAACGCCTTTTTCATCCAATTGTGCTTGCAAGGCGACAATGAACTTATCAACTACCTGTTGAATGACTTCAATAGAAAGCGTATTAAACCAGATGATGCCATCAAGACGGTTACGGAATTCCGGTGTAAACACTTTCTTAATTTCTTCCATTGCATCAGAGTTGTTATCCTGCTGCTTAAATCCAATGGATTTGCGCTGTGTTTCACGTACACCCGCATTCGTTGTCATGACTAAAATAACGTTACGAAAATCCGCTTTGCGCCCATTGTTATCAGTCAGAGTACCGTTATCCATAACTTGCAATAACAGGTTAAATACATCTGGATGTGCTTTTTCAATCTCATCAAGCAGCAATACTGAATGAGGATGTTTAATCACAGCATCCGTAAGCAATCCTCCTTGATCAAAACCAACATATCCCGGTGGCGCACCAATTAAACGGCTTACTGTATGGCGCTCCATATATTCTGACATATCAAAACGCAATAATTTGATATTCAGCACTTTAGCAAGCTGTACGGTAACTTCCGTTTTCCCTACGCCTGTCGGACCTGCAAGCAGGAAAGAACCCACCGGTTTATTATCCTGCCCCAACCCTGCACGACTCATCTTAATGGCTTCGGTCAATGCCGCAATCGCGGTATCCTGACCGAATACCAACATTTTCAGCCGCTCATCCAGTGTTCTTAGGACATCTTTATCACTGGCAGAAACGGTTTTTTCAGGAATCCTGGCAATCCGGGCAACGACGAATTCAATATCCGACACATTAATCGTTTTTTTACGACGACTAATCGGCACCAGACGGGTACGCGCCCCAGCTTCATCGATCACATCGATCGCCTTATCCGGTAAGTGACGATCAGTAATGTATTTCACTGATAAATCAACCGCGGCACGGATAGCTTTCGTGGTATAACGTACATCATGGTGCGCCTCATATTTTGGCCGCAACCCTCTAATAATCTGTACCGTCTCTTCGGGTGAAGGCTCAACAATATCAATCTTCTGAAAACGACGCGCTAACGCCCGATCTTTTTCAAAAATATTACTGAATTCATGATAGGTCGTAGAACCAATCACTCTGATACGTCCACTGGACAACAATGGCTTAATCAGATTAGCGGCATCGACCTGCCCCCCTGACGCAGCCCCCGCACCGATAATGGTATGGATTTCATCTATAAATAGAATACTTTTTCTATCCTGCTCAAGGGTTTTTAACAATGCTTTGAAGCGCTTCTCAAAATCACCACGATATTTAGTTCCCGCTAGCAATGAACCAATATCCAGCGAATAAATCGTACAATCAGCCATCACTTCCGGTACATCTTTTTGCACAATCCGCCACGCCAGCCCTTCTGCAATGGCTGTCTTACCAACCCCCGACTCTCCGACCAACAATGGGTTGTTTTTTCGGCGGCGACACAATACCTGAATTGTTCTTTCCAGCTCATCCTCGCGGCCAATCAATGGATCAATCTGTCCTCTTTGAGCGAGTTGATTAAGATTAGTTGTAAAATTTTCCAACCGATCATCACCTGTAAGCTGCTCTTCTGCTGATTGCGGGCCTGTCTCCTGATGATCCGATTCAGAATCCTCTTTTGGAGTTCCGTGCGAAATAAAATTAACCACGTCCAGACGACTCACATCATGTTTACGCAGCAAATAAGCCGCTTGAGACTCCTGTTCGCTAAAGATAGCCACCAGCACATTAGCACCAGAAACTTCTGAACGCCCAGAGGATTGAACATGAAATACCGCGCGCTGAAGAACACGTTGGAAGCTCAACGTCGGCTGAGTCTCCCGCTCATCATTTTCAGGTAACAACGGTGTCGTTTGTGAAATAAAATTCTCCAGCTCCTTACGCAATTGAGCCAGATTGACCTTGCAGGCTTCCAATGCTTCACGCGCTGATGAATTGCTTAACAACGCCAGCAATAGGTGCTCCACGGTCATAAACTCGTGTCTGTTATCCCGTGCTTTAGCAAAGGCAATATTAAGACTAAGTTCAAGCTCTTGGTTGAGCATAAGCACCTCCCCCTAAAAATCAGTATACCTGGTCAGACTTTTTCCAGCGTACAAAGTAATGGATGACCGTGCTCCCTGGCATACATATTTACCTGGGCTGTTTTAGTTTCTGCCACCTCAGCAGTATAAACCCCACAAACAGCCTTCCCTTGATAATGGACATCCAACATTAATTGTGTTGCCCGTTCAATATCATAAGAAAAGAACTTTCGTAATACGTCAACTACAAACTCCATCGGAGTGTAATCATCATTGTTAAGAATGACCTGATACATTGACGGCGGCTGCAATTTTTGCTGTCGCTCACTCTTAACAGATTCCTTAGTTTTCAAACTGTTATGATACTCGTTCATTATTTTCCCAACGGATTAATCTCTAATACCAGCCACTGCCAGCAAATAAATTATGTTGCCATTTATCTTATCATTATCTGGGCAACTCCTTTTACCACAGACTATTCCCCTATGAAAACTCGGTATAAAAGTGCATGAACGAAACTCATATCGTTATCTATATCAAACTTTAGTCATTCAAAACAACCAGACATTTGTTCTGTACTTGACGAGAATTTGATTTTTACTACAGTATGTTTTGTAAACAAACATAGATAATGTCACTGTTTACATGTGATTGTTTACGACTGTTATATTAAATGGCTCATCTCAACCGAAATCATTAAACGAGGGATGTAGAAGTATGGAGACAGGTACTGTTAAGTGGTTCAATAATGCTAAGGGGTTTGGGTTTATTTGCCCGGCAAGCGGCGGAGAAGATATATTCGCTCATTACTCAACCATTCAGATGGACGGTTACCGGACGCTGAAAGCGGGCCAAAAGGTGAATTTCAGCGTTCACCAAGGACCAAAGGGAAATCATGCCAGTATTATTGTTCCTCTTGAAAACCAACCCAAAGGCTAAATAGCCTGGCCTGTGGGTCATAACCAGGTATTCTTTTCATACGCCGCAGGCAATTACCTGCGGCGTCATATTATTTCCGCTTATTCTCTTGCCAAAGCTTCAATTGGATCAAGCCGAGCAGCATTACGGGCCGGCAAAAACCCAAATATCACGCCAATCGCGGTAGAACAGGCGAAAGCACTGAGTAAAGCAATAGGTTGGAAAACAAAACTCCAGCCGGGGAGCGCTAATTGAGCAATAAATGCAATCATATAAGAGAGAGCAATGCCCAAAACACCACCGACCAAACAAACCAAAATAGCTTCTATCAGAAATTGCTGCATCACATCGCTGGTTCTGGCCCCGACTGCCATACGGATACCAATCTCTCTTGTTCGTTCTGTCACCGAAACTAACATAATATTCATGACACCAATACCGCCAACGATCAGTGAAATTACCGCCACCATCGTCAAAAATAGCTGTAAAGTATGGGCTGTTTTTTCCGCCGTTTTTACCAGCATGTCCACATTATTGGTGAAAATATCCTTTTTCCCGTGGCGTAAAGTGAGCAACTGAACAATCTTCTTTTCTATATCCTTAGAGTCATAACCATCCTTTATTCTGATAGTAATTGAATCCAGATAATTCCGGTTCATCAGACGGCTGGCCATCGTGCTATAAGGCACCCAAACATATAATAATTTGCTACTGCCAAATACAGATTTCCTATCAGCTATCACTCCTACAATCGTGGCCGGCATATTACCCACCAGGATCACCTCCCCAATCACATTTTTCTGGTGAGGAAACAGCTTACGCTGGGTATTTTTATCAATAACCACAACTTGCCCCTGACGACGTATCATATCTAATGAGAACCCCATTCCCTGAGCAAAACGCAAGGCATAAACCTGAAAATATTCATCACCAACGCCAATCACTCTAGAAGAGACATCAATGTTCCCTTTACGAAGGCGCATTTGCCCCTCAACTTCTGGTGAAACCGCCAGAATATAGGGCTGCGCTTTAATCGCATCTGCATCCGCTATTTTCAGCGCCTGCTCACTAACCGGATCAACAGTGCCAAAATCTTCTCCCGGATAAATATCAATGGTGTTCGTCGCAATCTCTTTAATACCAGATAACACTGATGCCCTAGCCGCATCTCCGATAACCAAAATAGTCACGACAGAGGCAATACCAATGATAATCCCCAACATGGTCAGTAAAGTTCGCATTTTGTTGGCAACCATTGCTCGCCATGCCATAAATAGAGCTTCATTAAACCGCCCAATGGCCTGGCGTATCGAAGATATTTTTGATGTTAACGACGGCGCTTTAGCCACTTTTTTGCTTATTTGCGTACCAGAATCACTCATAATATGGCCATCCTTAATCTCGATAATGCGCTGCGCCTGCGCCGCGATTGTCGGATCATGAGTGACAATAATGACGGTATGCCCCTGTTCACACAGTTGTTTGAGGATAGCCATTACCTCTTCGCCGGAATGGCTATCCAACGCTCCTGTTGGTTCATCAGCCAAAATGACCTGACCACCGTTCATCAACGCCCTGGCGATACTAACCCTCTGCTGCTGTCCACCAGAGAGCTGCCCCGGACGATAGTAGGTTCTCTCTTCAAGCCCCAAACGACCAAGTAACTCTATGGCTCTCTGGCGACGTGCCGCTTTAGAGACTCCAGAGTAAATAGCAGGAATTTCCACATTCTGTTCAGCAGTCAAATGAGTCAGCAAATGATAACGCTGAAAAATAAAGCCAAAATGTTCCCGCCTCAGTGCGGCCAGTTCATCATCACTCAGTTCGGCGATATTCTGCCCTGCAACCCGGTATTCACCTTGACTGGGTTTATCAAGACAACCAAGAATATTCATCAGTGTCGATTTACCCGAACCTGATGCGCCGATAATGGCAATCATCTCACCGGCATGAATAGACAAGGTGACATCATCCAGAACTTTTACCTGTTGCTCGCCAGCGGGATAGCTGCGCTCGATACCTTTCAGCTCAAGTAACGCATCCATTACTCATCCTCGACTTCGTCACTACGACCAGTAATCACCTGCTCATGTTCTTTCAGGCCAGATAGAATCTGTATATTTACATCATTGCGCACACCAATGGTCACTTCTCGTTTCTCTTCTTTACCCTCATTTAGAACATCCACTTCATAACGGGTTGGCGTAATCTGTTTACCCAGATCAGAGAGCGGGATCATTAACACATCACGATAGGAATCGAGTTGAATTTTCACCTGAGCAGTCATTTGCAAACGCAAAAGTTGCTGAGGATTAGCCACCTCAAAGCGGGCATAAAAGAAAATGGCATCATTAATCTTTTCTGGCGTCGGCAAAATATCTTTCAACACACCTGGAAAATTTTTATCCGGTGCGCCTAATACGGTAAAAGAGGCTTTCTGACCCGGTTTCAGGTGAATAACATCCGCCTCTGAGACTTCCGCTTTTACCAGCATCGTGCCGAGATCAGCCAGTGTCAGAATGGTGGGAGCTTCCTGTGCCGCAATGACTGTTTGCCCCTGAAGGGTTTTAATATTGACAACAATACCATCCATTGGTGCGGTAATCCGGGTGTATTGCAAATTAGTCTGAGCAGTATCAAGGCTGGCCTGATTTTTACTGATTTGCGCCAATAAAGTTTCTACATTCGCTCTTTTTACTTCAACGTCTGTTTTAGCCTGATCCAATTCCTGGAGCGAGACCGCCTGCACTTTTGCCAGATTGTTCTGACGCTGTAATGTAAGCCGTGCCAATTTCAATTGTGCTCTAGCTTCTATCAGATCAGCATTCAATTCTTTGATCGTGGCTTCAACTTCTTTGACCTGGTTTTGCGCCGGTTTAGGATCAATCAATGCCAATAACTGGCCTTTTGCCACCTTATCGCCCACTTCAACATACAAATTCTGTAACTGACCACTCACCTGCGCCCCAACATCCACCTTTCTGACCGCATCCAATTTCCCCGTTGCCAGTACATTTTTTTCCAAATCGCCTTTAATGACAGGGATCGTCTGATATTTAATCGTTTCCGGTCTATTCAGAAAATACCCCAGAACCAATGCGATAACTGCCACAATAGCTAACAACACAACCCATCGACGTTTCGAACGAATAAAATTCATTTAAATATCACCATATTAAGCATTGCATTCAGAGAAATGGTAAAAACTTATTTCTTTCAATACCACGAAAACCGGGGATTTTCACTCATTCCAGATAGATACCGTTCCCTTTACGTTTTATATCTACTGAAAGTTATTAATAACACACCCACCTTAAGAATAAAAAATTCTTTGAGCAACAACATATTCTCTCTATCCTGACTATTCTCTTAATGTAAAAAAATTGTTATCTTTTATTTTTATCGTCTTTACAATCAATTTTTATACTGAATTTAGATAAAAAGACATTAATCGTTTTAAAGGACGTTAATTATGTACTCTGGGCTGCTGATCATTCTTTTGCCGTTAACGCTAGGCTATCTTACCCATTTGAATAATAAGACACTATTAAATGCTGTTCATCACCTTCTTAACGCAATGGTCTATATCATCCTGTTTTTAATGGGAATCAGCCTGGCTTTGTTGGACGATTTAGGCCGTAACCTCTTCTCTATCTTTCAATATGCAATCACATTTTTTTTATGTATTTTTACCGCTAATGTGCTAGCGTTATTCCTGCTTGAAAAGCGTGATCCTTGGGTTATTAGTCCACATAAACAAGAAAAACCCCCTTCCCGTTTACATATAATCTTTGAATCACTGAAATTATGTGGTGTGCTGATTTTAGGTTTCCTGTTTGGGCTCACTGGCTGGTCATGGCTGCACTTTTCCAATCATGCCAGTGAAATCGCCTTAATCGTTTTACTGTTACTCGTCGGTATTCAATTACGTAACAGCGGTATGAGCCTGAAACAGATATTGCTAAACCGCCGTGGTGCCATTATTGCGATTGTCATTGCTGTCAGTGCGCTTATCGGCGGTGCAATTGCAGCACTTATTCTCGGACTTCCAGTGAGAACAGGTTTAGCATTAGCTTCTGGTTACGGCTGGTATTCCCTTTCTGGCATCTTACTTTCCGACGCTTACGGGCCGGTAATCGGCAGTGCCGCATTCTTTAATGATCTGGTGCGCGAACTGGTGGCAATTATGCTAATTCCAGTTCTAATCAATCAATATCGCTCAAGCGCTCTAGGGTTAAGCGGTGCGACATCGATGGATTTTACCTTGCCAATATTACAACGGTGCGGTGGAGTCAGTATTGTTCCAGCAGCAATAGTTCACGGTTTTGTGCTGAGTTTGTTAGCACCCTTACTGATGGCATTCTTTACTTAACCAGAATTTGAGCCACAATTAATACTTGATGTCATAAATAACGGTTCAGACACTTCATTTGTCATAAATCGTCAACAGCAGTTACTTATCCTAATGCTGGCCCATTGGTGACCTATTTATCTTTTCGCAGTATGCAAATAGAATAAATAAGCTTTTATTGACAAATCGCACAAGGAGAAAATAGAACACGTTAATCATACATGTAATTGAAATATCAATTAATAATATTCTGTGCATAAGATATTGCATAATTATGCTAACGGGTTTAGCATCGGACTAAATCACTGACTATTCAGAATTAAAGCATGAGTATTCAATTAAAAAGCATTGATTGCTATTACGGTGCTCATCAAGCACTGTTTGATATTAATCTTGAGTGTTCTTCAGGGGAAACGATGGTTTTGCTAGGTCCAAGTGGTGCTGGTAAAAGTACGTTGTTGCGAGTACTAAACCTGCTGGAAATACCACGATCCGGCCAGTTGCATATTGCTAATCATCAATTCGATTTCGAACAAACGCCAGGAACCAAGGAGATTCGTTCTCTACGCCAGAATGTAGGTATGGTTTTTCAGCAATATCACTTGTGGCCACACCTTACTGTTATGGATAACCTGATCGAAGCACCTTGTCACGTACTGGGTTTATCCAAGCAACAAGCGCGGGAAAAAGCGGATAAGCTCCTTTCCCGGTTACGCTTAGAGGATTTTGCTGGCCGCTTCCCACAACATTTATCTGGAGGGCAACAGCAACGGGTTGCTATCGCACGAGCATTAATGATGGAACCACAGGTTTTATTATTTGATGAACCCACGGCAGCGCTGGACCCAGAAATTACAGCACAGGTTGTCAATATCATCCATGAATTATCCGCTACGGGTATTACGCAGATTATCGTTACCCATGAAGTGGAAATCGCCCGTAAGGCCGCAAGCCGGGTCGTATATATGGAAAACGGCCGCATCATAGAACAAGGTGATATCAGCCATTTTACGCAACCACAAACCAAAGCCTTTGCTAATTATCTATCACACTAACTATTAATAGGATATAGCGATGAAAAAACTACTTTTTGCAGCCCTCTTAGGCACAGTAACTTTATCTGCAACCGCCACGGAAAAAGAGACCATTCGTTTTGCCACAGAAGCCACTTATCCTCCGTTTGAGTTCGTCGATGCAAATAATAAAATTCAGGGTTTTGATGTCGATTTGGCCAATGCCATCTGTGAGAAAATTAATGCCACATGTACCTTCACTAACCAATCCTTTGACAGCCTGATCCCAAGTCTGAAATTCCGTCGCTTCGACGCTTTAGCCGCAGGTATTGATATCACCCCAGAGCGCCAAAAGCAGGTTGATTTTACTAACACTTATTACGATAACTCCGCGGTTTTTATCTCCGTTAAAGGCAAAGTCTCCAGCACCGCAGATCTGAAAGGCAAACTTGTGGGTATCCAGAATGGTACAACTCACCAGAAATATCTGATGGAACAACGAAAAGAGATTAAAACCGTCCCTTATGACAGCTATCAAAATGCGATTCTGGATCTGAAAAATGGCCGTCTGGACGCCGTTTTCGGTGACACTGCCGTTGTTAACGAGTGGCTGAAAAAGAATGAAAACTTAAGTACCGTAGGTAACAAAGTCACTGACAAAAATTACTTTGGTATCGGCTTAGGTATTGCCGTTCGTAAGGGTAACAAAGATCTACAAGATAAGCTGAATAAAGCACTCGCTGATATCAAACGAGATGGCACTTATGACATCATCTATGAAAAATGGTTTAAATAAATAGCTGAATCTCCATGAATGAATTCCAATCTCTAACCAGCGCCGCCGGCATCACCGTCGGCCTTGCCGTGTCTGCATTAATACTTGGCATGATTTTAGCTATGCTATTTGCTGCCTGGGAATCAGCCCGTTGGAAACCCTTCGCCATACTTGGCACCTGCTGGGTCACTCTGTTCAGAGGATTGCCGGAAATTTTGGTCGTGCTGTTCGTCTACTTCGGCGCGTCACAACTTCTCTTGACACTGGCTGATGGCTTTGACATTGATCTTATCTTCTGGCACCCCAGAATTCAGATAGATATTCAAGACTTTTATGTCAGCCCATTCCTTTGTGGTGTCATTGCACTTTCCCTACTCTACTCTGCCTATGCATCTCAGACACTCCGTGGTGCAATAAAAGCCATTCCTGCCGGCCAATGGGAAGCCGGTCAGGCATTAGGTCTTGGCCGCGCTGAAATATTTTTCCGCCTGATCATGCCTCAAATGTGGCGACATGCTCTACCAGGGCTCGGTAACCAATGGTTAGTTTTACTGAAAGATACCGCACTGGTATCGCTTATCAGTGTGAATGATCTGATGCAGCAAACCAAAAGTATTGCCACACGCACTCAGGAACCCTTTACCTGGTATATGATTGTGGCGCTTATCTATCTGGCTATCACTCTGATCAGTCAGTTTATTTTAAAGAAAATTGAGATGCATACCACTCGCTTTGATCGGAGTGCTCCCTGATGCTTGAGTATATTCAACAAATTTTACCGGGTCTGCAAACCAGTCTAAGCTTGACCGTCACAGCGCTTTTTGTTGCTTTCATGATGTCCGTCCTGTTCACTATGGTTCTGACCATGAAACTACCAGTACTGACACAACTGGTAAAAATCTACATTACTCTGTTTACCGGTACGCCCTTGTTGGTACAGTTCTTTCTGATTTATTACGGGCCTGGGCAGTTTCCATCCATAAAAGCGTACCCGTGGCTTTGGCAATTACTGTCTGAGCCTTGGCTGTGCGCAATGGTAACGCTAGCGCTTAACAGTGCGGCATACTCTACTCTGCTATTCTATGGCGCAGTAAAGGCAATTCCTGCTGGTCAATGGCAATCCTGCCACGCGTTGGGCATGTCTAAAGCACAATCTATGCAGATCCTGCTGCCTTATGCCTTTAAACGGGCGTTATCTTCCTATTCCAACGAAGTTGTATTGATTTTCAAGAGTACTTCTCTCGCAAGTACTATTACTTTGCTGGAAGTAATGGGATACAGTCAGCTTCTATTTGGCCGTAATTATGATGTGATGGCTTTTATGGCCGCAGGGGTGATTTATCTATGTGTTAATGGCATTCTGACTTTGCTGATGCGAATAATTGAACGCCGTGCGCTCGCGTTTGAGCGCCATAACTAAGCGGGGTTGGGCGTTCTCTTTTGGAACCCATCCCCACATATTCTTTCGTTATTCAGTTATGATTTAATTTTAGTAACGTTAAAACTTCGTAATGCTCGGTATGGGGAAACATATCAAACAACTGTGTCTTTTCTACACGATAGTTAGCTAGTACAGCAATGTCTTTCGCCATTGTCTGAGCATTACAGCTTGAATAAAGAATATAATCCGGTGCCATTTTACTGAGATAATCGCACAGCGCCTTACCAATTCCCCGACGAGGTGGATTGACCAAAACCAATTGCGGAATTTGATCTTTCGCTATGGCAAAGTGGGTTGAGTCCAAAGCTTGAAACTCGATATTTTCCAAACCCAGTATTTTTGCCGAATCACGGGCACAATCAATAGCTTCAGGGATGATTTCGATTCCGGTTAAACAGGTATTTTTATCTGCGCAATGCAGGCCAAAGCCCCCAACACCACAGAATAGATCCCACATGCTACTGATTTCCAGTTCACGAACCCAACGCCCCGCTGTTGCATACAATTCGGAAGCCATTTTCGGGTTAGTCTGGAAAAAGCTATGTGGACGGATATAAAGAGGAATGCCATTAAACTGTTCTCTGAGCGCTTTTTGCTCAGTAAACAGAATCTCTTTTTCTCCCTCCAGGATCGCCATATGGATTGGCTGAATATTGGCAGAGATCACCGTAAGCTGTGGCAATTGCTCACGCAACCGGGGTAAAGCACGCTCCAATTGAGCGATTTTCGTTTCAGAACGCAGTACAAAACGCAACATCATTTCACCGCTATGACGGCTTTCTGTCAGCAGCAAATATTTCAGTTCACCCCGCTTACGAGCAACGTTATACGGCGTCAGCCCGGCACAAGCAATGAACGATTTAACAACATCGAATACAGGCTGAAAATGCGCTGGATAGAGAGGACAATGACATAGATCAACCGCCGAGCCATCACGATGCAACATGCCTAGCAATGGGCGTTCCACACTGCCACTGACGACCATTTTAGCTTTATTACGAAAGGCATCTTGTTGGCTGGCGATTGGAGGTAACCATTGCCTCACAATAGCTTGAGGTAATAACTGCTTTAAATCCTGCTGTTTATCTTCTAACTGCTGAGAATAGGGTTTTTCGAGCCACTGACAAGAGTGACAGTGCCCCGCAGAATAATGCGAACATTGCATTGTTGGATGACCGTGTTGGAAATATTAGTGCAAAGTAAAAGTCGGCGCCTTAGCAGAAGCTTGTGATTCCTCTTCCTCTTCAATGTCACTCTCGATTTCAATATCACGATTAATATACAACAAGTTATTACTGTGAATTTCAAAAATCACACCCGCAATCTGCTCTTCGCTTTGTTGCAAGAAATGAGAAAACTGAGAAAAAGTCAGCCCGGCTGAAATAAGGAAAGATTGACACACCACCAATTTCGGTAAATTTTCATCCTGAATATCAAGAAAAGCCTTGATTGTCAGCGAACTGGCATTAATCTGACTTAGATTAGCCATCAAAGGAATAATGGCGGTTGGTTTAACTTCAGCCAACGCAGAAAACAAGATTACATTGTCCAACAGATCAATTTTAGCATCAAATAAACCATCAATATTCTGCATATGAGGTAGATGCAGCGCCTGGCATGAATCGCACTCAAAGTAGGAAATTTTGAGCTGATCCAACCACTCACGCAATACTGATAAGTCAGGAATGACAAGTGAACTCATCTAACAACCCCATACAACGGAAAATGAAAAAGCGCTATAGCTTACGAAATAATTCTTTATCGCGCTATCACCAATAACTGATAAATTATTTTTACTTACCGTTATCACTACCTTCTACCTTATTTTTGCTCTCTTTTTTATGATCAACGCCCAAAAAAGAGAGGCCGCACACTGCACGCCAAATGATATTAACCGCAGCAGGAACCAAACAACCCACGCCAATGAAAATCATAACAACATGTGCTTCTGGCGTCATTAGTAAATCTGTTAAGATGACAATATCATTAATAGTCAAATATGCCAGGATCAAGCATACAATGCCGAAAATTTCTAGCAGGATAACCTGTTTTGGCATATCTGCCAATGAACTCATACTGCCTTGATGACTTTTCATCGCATCCTCTCTTAACAACCTGACGCGACATTATACTACCGGAAACACGGTTACCAAAATTGGTATGATGAATTAAAGCAAAAGGCAATTTCTGCTTTTTTTTACCGATCGATACAGGCATAGTAGCGAGCAAATAAGCATGAGTAACGCATCAAACCGCATTATTTTAATATAACCAAGAGGAGCTTATATGTTTACTGTGATTTTCGGTCGTCCTGGCTGCCCGTACTGTGTCCGCGCGAAAGAGCTGGCGGAACGACTAAAAGAGCAGCGTGATGACTTTGACTTCCGTTATGTTGATATTCACGCAGAAGGTATCACTAAAGCTGATCTGGAAAAAACAGTGGGTAAACCCGTAGAAACTGTCCCGCAAATTTTTGTTGATGAGAAACATATCGGTGGCTGCACTGACTTCGAAGCGTACGTAAAAGAACACCAATTGCTACAATAATCGAACTTCCCGTTTTACTTTCATCGCGGTAAAAACCGCTATTGATTATTAATCACAGGGACTCGGTTGATTTGTGCAAAAAATGTTATTTTCATCAAATTGAAAAAAATCTGTTTTTTTTTCTTATCACGAAGAACTTTCTTACCAAATCGTAGTCTGAATTAATGCCACTGCTTTTCTTTGATATCCCCATATTGAGGAACCCGATAGTTAATCCATTTTGGTTCAAGACTATCGGGTTTTTTTATTGTCTGAAGAATATACCGTTCATAAACACATAACCGATTCTACAGATGATCAAACTGTCAACTACCGGTATTATCAACGCGCTGACCTAGATATTATTACCATATATATCAATAGCTTGATGATTTTTGTCAGGATGACTGCCAGATATTTCCTTGACGGAAATATAAACCAAAAATAAATAACACCAACAATTAAGACAATTACGCTTTACTCATAAGTCAGCCAACTTTACTCTCTTGCGTCCGGCTATCGTGATGTACATAAGTGCGTAATGTACATAAATGACTGTATGTGAGGCCCGATTTGTTAGAACAAATAAATCATGATCTGTTTACTTTTTTCAATGCTACGCCCGAATCATCACCAGCCATGATTGCAATGGCGACGTTCATTGCAAAATACCTGGTTCTTATTTTCCCGCTAACATTGGCTAGTTTCTGGTTCTGGGGTTCAGAGCGTACTCGCCCTTATCATCGGGTTATCGTCAGTAAAACCACCATAGCCTTCTGTTTTGCTATGCTAACCTCATTCTGTATCGGTTTACTCTGCCCTCACGACCGCCCTTTTGCAGAAGGTTTTGGTTATAACTTTCTTCCTCACGCACCAACAACCTCATTCCCAAGTCATCATGGAACAACCGTCTTCACTTTCGCTTTATCCTTTTTATTCTGGTATAGGATTTCGCCGGGCTTATGCATGATGGCAATTGCACTGGCTATTGCATGGGCCAGAATCTATTTAGGCGTTCACTGGCCGATGGATATGGTCGGGGCATTTATCGTCAGCCTAATGGGATGCACTTTTGCACAAATAATATGGAGCCTGTCTGGTGAAAGTTTACAAAAAAGATTGAACAGTCTGTACCAACGTTGCTGCGCTTTTCCTATCCGTAAAGGCTGGATAAAGAGCTAGTAACATCAATGCAACTTATACCCGTTATCTTTCAAGTTGCTTCTTTGTTGGCTGCACTCACTCACCCCGGTCACATAGTTATCTATGCTCCCAGGGATTCGCTCCCTTGCCGTCGCGATGCATCTTGAAATCCATTGGGTATAGTGACTTGAGATAAACGAACTCTATTTCAACCAAGGTCTCTTTATTAGAAATTATTGGCTAATTTTGCCTGCCAAAATGAACATGAGTTAACCAGCAGGCTAATATCCTGTACCCTATTTAGCATTTATTTGCGCTTAAATTCAACTCAACGATTTTCATATAAATCAATAAATTTGTATAAATCACTATGTAAATAGATATATAACGAAAGAGATTATTAAAACTTGATCAAAGAATGGCTAGCACATCTTTCATTCATATTATTGATGCTATTAATCTATTATTCTGGTTTTATCTATATCTTTCACAAAGATACAAGCATTACTATTTTTAAATCGGGTAAAAAATTGATATTTATCAATTTATTAACCATTTACGCTATTTACCATTTTTATTCATTAATATGTAAACAAATAGACAGGAAATAACAAAAACATAAGAGAATAATGAGAGTTGAATAATGGTCAAATTGAGGTTATAATTTGACCTCATTAAAATTCGCAATATTTAAGCAACAATTACACTAAATCTCGTAATATGATGACATTTCGAGATATATTATGCATTTGAGACTATGATCACGGTACTATTCACTAAAAATCGCTATCTTGCCGCTATCAAAAGTCTGGTCTTAAAATTTCCAGACTTTCTTTCAAAAAAGAAAGTAAAGTGAAAATTTTGGATTGTTAATTTAAAGTCCAATTTTCGACCAAAATGTTAATATGGTAATAAGAACGTTTAAATAAACACCAGCGATATTTAAAAAATTTATTTTTTATAAAGAAAGAGTTAAGCCACATGTATTTGCATTTATTGCATACTTGCGGCATTGTGATTTCATTTTTTAATTTACCGCGTTATTCTCGGAGATAACTATGGATATGACTCAAACAGGTACGATCGCATCGCAGGCAACCCGCCCAAGCGATTATAAAACCTGGCGTAAATCAGATACAGTATGGATGCTTGGCTTATATGGTACTGCAATTGGTGCCGGTGTATTATTCTTACCCATCAACGCCGGTATTGGTGGCCTACTACCTCTTTTGGTGATGGCGCTACTGGCTTTCCCAATGACTTTCTTCGCCCACCGTGGGATGTGTCGTTTCGTTCTATCCGGTAAAAACCCTGGCGAAAATATTACCGAAGTCGTAGAAGAGCACTTTGGCAGCCTGGCAGGTAAACTTATCACCCTGCTCTACTTCTTCGCTATCTACCCAATTCTCTTAGTTTACAGCGTTGCTATTACCAACACCGTAGACAGCTTTATTATTCACCAATTACATCTGCCATCCCCCCCCCGTGCCCTGCTGGCTCTGATCCTAATTATTGGTGTAATGACCATCATCCGTTTCGGTGAACAGGCTATTGTTAAAGCAATGAGCGTACTGGTATTCCCATTTGTTGCCGTTTTGATGCTGCTGGCGTTTTATCTGATCCCTCACTGGAACACCGCAATCTTCGAAAACATCAGCATCTCTGCATCAAGTGCAAGTCATGGGCTGCTCATTACTCTATGGCTAGCGATCCCGGTAATGGTGTTCTCCTTCAACCACTCGCCAATTATCTCGGCGTTTGCTGTGGCAAAACGTGAAGAATATGGTGAAAATGCTGAGAAAAAATGCTCCCGCATTCTAGCTTACGCCCATATCATGATGGTTGTAACCGTGATGTTCTTCGTATTTAGCTGCGTATTGAGCCTATCTCCAGAAAATTTGGCAGAAGCCAAAGCACAAAATATTTCTATTCTGTCTTATCTGGCTAACCACTTTAATACACCAGTAATTGCCTACATTGCTCCGTTTATTGCATTCATAGCGATTACCAAATCTTTCCTTGGCCATTATCTGGGTGCGCGTGAAGGTTTTAATGGTATCGTGGTTAAGACATTGCGTGACCAAGGTAAAACTATTGAGCCTAAAAAGCTGAATCGTATCACGTCCATTTTCATGTTAGTAACGACTTGGATTGTCGCTACTCTGAACCCAAGTATTTTGGAAATGATCGAAAGATTAGGTGGTCCTATTATCGCAATGTTGCTGTTCATTATGCCAATGTATGCAATCAGCAAAGTTCCTGCAATGCGCAAATATAGCGGCAAGCTGAGTAATGTGTTTGTCGTCTTTATGGGGTTAGTTGCTATCTCTGCTGTCCTCTACTCACTGTTTGCATAATAAACATTTGGTTGCTGTTCTCTTCAAGCGAGCAGCAACCGAATAATGACATGAGCTAGCTAGCGGAAAAATTTAAGCTACACCACCCACTTCACCCAATCCCCCTGCTGTTCATCATATTGCCACAAATCGTCTTCGTTAAAATATCCACGTTCGTCTATTGGTACCCCCTGCTGCTGTTCTTCGTCCCATTGTTGCCGCAACTTATCTGTCACGATATAAGGCGTCTTGGTCGCAATCGCTCCAGTAAAAGGAAACCTATTGCCAGTCTCCTCAAGACGGATAAACCTGGCATCAGTAGAAATATTAGAGATAACTACAGCCTCAGTTGCTGAAGGAAAGAGAATATAACCGTTAATCAGCGGGAAATATGGTGGCAAACCCGGCTTATACGGTAGTGGAATGATATCAACAGCGTTCCACATAAGAAGATAATCTAACCCTTCATCGTTATTAGGCCCCATTGGATAACCTTGGTAAAAATAACGATTATGAATTGAATAATTACCCGTCAATACATATGCAATATAAAAATAGTAACTAATCAGATCGACTTCTTCTGTTCTGAACGTACCGAATATTGAATGTAAAGGAAATGTTCCCATACCACCAAGGAGACCAAGAACCTCATACTGTTCATCATGACCATATTGATCAATATATTTCCCCGTCTTGATTTTCGACACCTGCATATCTGTCAAAATATTATCTCGTCCATTACTTGGATTGAATCTATATCGACCATAAAGAAAGTGCAGACTATCCTCATAAATGTAAGTAAATTGCTCCTGATTAAGCTTATGGAGAGGATTAGGTTTATCCGTCCACCGCTTGTCAGCACCTAAATTATTGCGATTTCCAAAACGGATAGAAAGCGCTAACGGATCAAGATATGACATATAACCACCTCTTCATCATAGAATAGTGAGCCTATACCCGTTATCTTTCAAGCTGCCTCTTTGTTGGCTGCACTCACTCACCCCGGTCACATAGTTATCTATGCTCCCGGGGATTCGCTCCCTTGCCGTCGCGATGCAACTCGAAATCTATTAGGTATATACGCCCATTAAAAAACGATAATTATTTTTCCAACAATGGCTTAACACTATATTGTCATGCCAATTTATAACTACCTCCCCAGTATTGTCTTAAATGTGTTACTGCTAAAGCACTAAATGCATGTATTAACTCCCTACCAAACACAAACAATCTACGACCATATTCAATAGAATAATGAATTCTAACTATTTTATTTCTAATAACATTAATTTATTGATAAATATAAAATTACTCTAACACAATTTAACCTTAATATTAAAATGGTTAGTTATATTGCTATTTTATACACTGTTGAGTTTTTTAAATAATAGACTAACACTTCATAAAGAAAAGTTTTTTTATAAAAAACACATACAACATCTCATTTATATTAATATTTATATAAATTTCAAATAAATAAATTAACCATATTTATTTACAACAATCAAAAATATAATTTAAAATTTTAATTATCAAACTAATTATTCAAAACAAATAAATTTTTAATTATATTTTAATTCAATATAATTATATACGATATAAAAAATTCCAATTATTTTATATTTCTCACATCAACAATATATTTTCTATTTTTTAATAAAATGACTCAATATATCAGGTAATTACATTATTTTTCCAAATTTATTTGACAACCTATAAATGGCACCTATAGTTATATGTGTTAGAGAAAATGTTATATGCCAATTAAAAATATTAACTGTCCTATATTTTTAGTGCAAAAAAAATTTCTTATGTAGATTGCTTTTATAGTATAAGTACCAACCACCTTATATTTCTCAAACGGACGGTTTTCCGTTCTTTATTCTGAGATAATATAGGTTTATTTATCAATTAATTAAATTATATTTTGGAGTTTATATTATGATTAACGACATGCATCCCTCTTTAATTAAAGATAAAGATATAGTAGATGACGTAATGCTACGTAGCTGTAAAGTTATTGCAATGAAAGTTATGCCAGACAAAGTTATGCAAGTTATGGTAACTGTATTAATGCTTGATGGCACATGTGAAGAAATGCTTTTGAAATGGAATCTGCTAGACAATAGAGGCATGGCGATTTATAAAGTCCTGATGGAAGCGCTTTGTGCTAAGAAAGATGTGAAAATAGGTACCGTAGGAAAAGTTGGTCCTCTCGGCTGCGATTACATTAATTGCGTAGAAATCTCTATGTAAAATAATTGTTTGTTGAAATGCTTGGGCCAAATAATAGACTCCTAATAGAAACTCAATCTGATTGAAGCGATCTCATTGACCGCAAAATACAGTACTGTTGTGATAGGAATTTGGCACAACATTTCTCTGGTATAATGAAGCTGACTTTTATACCTAATAGATTTCGAGTTGCAGCGCGGCGGCAAATGAACGAATCCCCAGGAGCATAGATAACGATGTGACTGGGGTGAGTGAAAGCAGCCAACAAAGCAGCAGCTTGAAAGATGAAGGATATATAACGGCACATTCTACCCTATCTAAGGCAGAGCATAATATTAATGCTCTGCCTGCCATAGTTACATTTAATATAAAACATAAACGCACAAAAATAACAAAAAACAAACTTTCAATAAATTAAAATTAATTAACGCAGCTATCTATTTCACACAAAAATATCAATATATTATTATCAAAATTTAATTTCACTCAAAAAAATTTCTTTTATAAATCATTTTAAAATAGTACACGCCATCCACTCAATCTTTAAAAATAGGGTAGAACAACATCTCTTTATTGCACACTGTGAATATTTAACAACAGATGTAATTACATCAATAATATTTCCATATTGTAATTATTAACAAAATATCATACACCACGGTATTATTAAATCTTAAATAGATTTAAATAAATTAATTGCAGATCTTGCAGTTATATATATCCATGCGAAATACTATAGGATAAGAATAATTTCATAATGTTTTATCTAAATATCAACTAGAAAATTAAAATTTAAATCATTCACCACATACTGCCAGTACGCTTCAATTCCCGCTGTCCCTTCCGCACCCATACTCTATTAATAATAACATCCTGCATAAATAATTCCCACCAGAACAGATAATTAATTTATCCATTTCAACGATAGGAAATAAATATCAATATTATTTTTTGATTAGAGTAATGCATTTGATTATTATAACCATTTAGAGGAAATATATTATTGGCGACTTTTTAACAGCATCAATAATTATATAACACAGATAAACTTTTAATATAGATTACAATTACCAATTACCTTATATTTCTTCGGCGGACAAATGACTGCCCGTAAATTTTGGTAAAAATTATTTTTTCCAATTACATTAAATTAAAAGGTTAACACGATGAACTATACAAATCCTTCTTCTAATGAAGTGGTAACAGAAAATAAACCTGAACAAACTTCTCCAACTCCTAACTACTATTTCGCTGTTGGTACAGTAACTTCAGTTCAGGCTGCACCTGATCAAAACCAATTGCAAGTGACTGTCACTATGCAATTCCCTAACGGTAAATTTAACTATCTGTTATGGTGGAACGCTCAAGACTACAGAGGTGCAGCACTGTATCATCTTCTTCTGAGCGCTTGCAGTAATAACAAACGTGTAAATATAACTTCTTCATCAGCGGTTTCTCCTGGTGGTTACAATTATATCTACAACGCAACATTATTGGATTCTTAATATAGAGTCATAAGTTGATAAATAGCTGCACCTAATTCCTCATTGTTAAAATATAAATTGGGTGTAGCATTTCTCTGGTAGAGTAAAACTAATGTTGAGTAAAAGCTAAAAACATTTTCTATCATATACCCCCCTCTCTAGGTAGAACCTTAACCACAGGGTTCTGCCTGTTCTGGCAACATCGCTTTAAATTTAAATACATTATTTCAATAATGCTATTTTAATGTCATTAATCTATATTCAATTAATTTAAATATTATTTCAAATAGAAAATAAAAACCCTACGACAATAATAAACCTAAAATTAATCCTAATAAATTCATTGATCATACATTTAACACACTCAATAACAACATATCAAAACAATTGTATTAAATCTATTTTTGAACGTTAATATTTTAATTTATCACAAATTAGTTTTCTATCTAATATTACCTATAAAATAATAAAAAACCCAATTAAACCCTATTTTCTTGACAAATATCAATAACGCTTACTACTATCTTTAATGCTGGAATATCTATTTTTCTCTCATTCATTACTCTTCATAATAGGTGATAAAATGTCAGAAGAAAGCCAACGTATTAAAAAGCCATCCTCAGGTTATGCAACAGATCATTTCTACGATGGAGCATGGCATAGGGCCGTCAAATTTGTTGAGGGCAGTGTTGAATTTTTTGATGTTTACGATGTTATCTTTGAGGGGATTACTTACCAATCTCCACCAATCTTAGTTTCTGAGAACCTCATTATTGTTCCCATAGCAAAAGATGAAATTTCCTGGAACAGTAAAATAGAAATATATGGAGCTATTGGCACTGGAGAAAGTGAAAAGATTTTTTCTGACGGTGATGCTATCCGACCTTTTGCCGGTGAACTTGATGTTTCAAATCCTCAGGAACCTCTTGTTATTTTCGGCGGAGGCCATGTTAGTCGATTTCCCAATTACACAGCCAGTGTCAATGGAGTTGAATATGGTGGTTTAATTATAGACCCAGACAAGAATTCAATATCCTTATTGCGCCCCATCGAAGATGGAAAGCTGATGGTATTTGGCAAAACTGAAACTGGCAAAAATGTCATTGTTTTTGAAATAGAAACTGAAGGTGAAAATAAACCACTTAACGGATGGGTAGAGTTTCATGACGTAGCAACCTGTATCCTATTCAGAAATGGCGATTTAACCGGATTCGCTACTAGCTATGAACTCCGATATGAAGGAACATCAACCCGCAATTATCGAGGTTTATCACCTACACATATTCGTTACGAAAACATCGGCCATCATGTTAGAACTGAAATCGAATTATGGGCTTACTGGCAAGATAAACCTGATGGAGTCTTGTTATTCAAAGGCCGGTACAACGGATCTGCGGTAAAAAATAGCAAACGTTGCTCTCTGGATGGAAAAAAATAAGTGTAAAACATGCGCGCGGCAAAATGCCGCGCCTTAAATCAGGAAGAATGTAACTCCACCCACCCTGCCACATAAACCTCATATTGACGTCAAATCAACCAAAAATCGCCTTAAACCAACCACTCACTTTCATCACAATCAAATCCCAAATACGGCTAAAAAAGCCACCTTCCTCTACTGCCGCTTTAACCACCAAAGGACGTTGTTCAATTACCTTATCCCCCAATTGGAAGCTAATCACACCGACAACCTGATTTTTCGTCAAAGGTGCGGTTAGTGGAGTCTGATTTAACGTGTAACTGGCTTTCAGATTTTTCAACTGCCCACGAGGAATGGTGATCGCCACATCTTTTTCCACGCCAAGAGCAATATCTGAGTGCTCGCCATACCAAACCTTTTGTGAAACAAACGGCTCGCTAGCTTTAATCGGCGTCACTGTTTCATAAAAACGGAGTCCCCATGCAAGTAATTTTTCACTTTCAGCGAAACGAATCCGATCACTTGGTGCTCCTAGCACCACAGAAATCAGCCGCATGGGTCCCTCTGTCGCTGAAGCAACCAAGTTATAACCGGCACCGCTGGTATATCCTGTTTTCACACCATCGACATTCATATTTTTATTCCACAACAATCGGTTACGGTTAGGCTGTTGGATTTTATTGAAGGTGAATGTTTTCTCTTTATGCAGGGCATACTCATCAGGAACATCACGGATCATGGCCTGACTCAATACCGCCATATCACGAGCAGTACTGAATTGTCCCTCAGCATCTAACCCATGAACCGTACGAAAATGGGTGTTAGTCAACCCAAGTGCTTTCGCATAATTATTCATCAGACTAACAAATACATCCTGACTACCCGCCACATAATCAGCTAAAGCAATGCTGGCATCATTGCCAGACTGAACAACAACCCCATGATTCAGATCGAGCACTTTTACCCTATCACCGGGTTTAAGAAACATGAGAGAAGAACCTTTCAGTATGGGATTACCCGTCGCCCAGGCATCCTTTCCCACAGTAACGATATCTTCCGGCGTGATTTTTCCCGCTTTTATCGCCTGACCAACAACATAACTGGTCATAATTTTTGTCAGACTGGCTGGATCAAGCCGCTCATCGGGATTACCCGCCGCCAGAATTTTACCGCTGTCATAATCCATTAACACATAAGCTCTAGCGTCCACTGGTGGAACGACAGGTTCATCCGATGCATAAACACGGGCACTTACCATCGATGCCACTGTCAGCACCGCAATAACACATTTCATCGTCATCGCCAGATTTTTCTTCATCATCGTTCCCCTTTACTTAATAAGAAAAAATGTCAAATTCTTATTAATATATACCTAATAGATTTCGAGTTGCAGCGCGGCGGCAAGTGAATGAATCCCCAGGAGCATAGACAACTATGTGACTGGGGTGAGTGAAAGCAGCCAACAAAGCAGCAGCTTGAAAGATGAAGGGTAAAATGTTGTACGACAATAAACCAACGTAAACAGTGTAAAGATTGTGCCGTTCATTGGTTTTCATTTAATCTGATGGAACATTATTGGTAACAAGTAAACGATTTTCTTATCATCCCGACTCAAGGAGAAACCCATGCTAACCATTTGGGGCCGTAAAAACTCTTCCAATGTGAAAAAAGTGCTCTGGTGTCTGAAAGAACTCGATGTACCGCATAATCAGGTAGATATTGGCGGTAAATTTGGCAAACTGGATGACCCTCAATATCTGAAAATGAATCCGAATGGAAAAATCCCTTGTTTACAGGAGGGCGATTTTATTTTGTGGGAATCCAACACAATTGTTCGTTATCTTGCCGCAAAATTTGGTAAAGATATACTTTATCCACAAGATCTACAGGAAAGAGCGAACGCAGATAAATGGATGGATTGGGTTGGTTCACATCTGTTTCCTCATCTCAGACAACTCATAATAGGTTTTATTCGCACACCTGAAGCAGAACGGGATCAAAAACAAATAGAACAAACCTTGGTTGAAATCGAAAAACTGATGAAAGTGGTCGATAACACCCTGGCAGAACAGAAATATCTTTCTGGCGATAAATTTGGCATGGCTGATATTGCATTAGGACCCATGATTTATCCTTGGCTCAATATTCCAATCAAACGACCATCTCTGAAAAATATTGAACGCTGGTACCAATTAATGACAGAAAGACCAGCGTTCAAAGAGATTGTTATGATTGAATTAAGTTGAGAAAAATCAGCTCATTGGCATCCATCCAGGATCGGGATATTGATATTTAAATCCTAATTCCTGACAAATACGACTGCCATCAACAGTCCTACTTCCCACCTGAATTTCTTCTCTGGCAAATTCAGGTGGAACTAAATCAAGCTGATTACTGGCCTTAGGATAAAATTCAGCTTTGGTTGGATGAACAGGCGCACATAAATTATAAATATTCCCACCTTCACTCTTCTGAATTAATAGGTTAATGGCTGAAATAACATCATCCTGATGAACTAAATTGACCGGCTGATTACCCCCTTTAACTCCCTTTTTCCCCGCCAGAAAATGCCCGGCATGACGACCACTGCCTACCAAACCGGCTAAACGCAAAATATCAACAGAAATATTTGGCAGTTTGTGCAACCAATTCTCTAATTCAACTAATGCCTGAGCGGAAAGTGTTTCAGGGCAAAAAGGCGCATCTTCATTGAGATTGCCAGCAACAAAACCATAAACAGAAGTAGAACTGGTGAAAATAATCCTTGGCACAGAGTATGAGAGAGCAGTATCGACAATTAACTGAACTGCCCTAACATAGTTATAACTGCCACCAGCAGTGTGGCTTGCCGGTAAAGTGATAATCAGCACATCGGCTACCATCAGTTGCTCTAAATCATCAAGTGCGCAATTGATCTGAGGTTCCAGTTGTAACAAATAACATTCGATACCAGACATACGTGCTGCCTCTACACCATCTGGCGTCGTTTTACTACCGACAACCTGCATACCACTGCGACTCAATGCCTTGGCTAATGGCATCCCCAACCAACCCAGACCGATAATGGAAACTTTTTTCATCACCACTCCTGCTATGCCTGATATTACTTTGATTATGCAAACAATCCGAACATTAAGCCACTGTTATTATTGACACTGTATTTCTTCCATAGAAAACAATATTTCAAGTAAAAACAAAACATTATTACAATATAAATTTACTGTTAAAAAAATAGATTGCTTTTAAGCCGTCAAATCGTATAGGTTGAATAGCAAGCAAAAAATTTAACCTCTGTTGGTCAATGAATAAAAACAACCGGCAGCAAAAAACAGTCACCAATAGTAATAATAAATAAAGAGAAACCATTATGATCCGCATTCAATTTAGCCATTACCACCATCATCATCCTGATTAGTCTTTCAGGCGGTTGTGTGCTGGAAGACGTTTAGCGGATCTTCCGGTGGCATGAATGCGATAAAAACCCTCGGAAGGTTCCTTCCGAGGGTTTTTTTATGTTTTCGATTTTAAGTGGAGATAAAAATGTTAGATAAATCACGTTTACGTATTGCAATGCAGAAATCAGGCCGATTAAGCGAGGATTCACGAGAGTTACTGGCTCGCTGTGGTATTAAAATCAATCTGCAACAACAGCGCCTAATTGCATTCGCGGAAAATATGCCAATTGATATCTTGCGGGTACGTGATGACGATATTCCAGGACTGGTTATGGATGGCGTCGTTGATCTGGGGATTATCGGTGAAAACGTGCTGGAAGAGGAGCTATTAAGCCGTCGCACTCAAGGAGAAGATCCACGTTATTTCACTTTACGCCGGCTTGATTTCGGCACTTGTCACCTTTCACTGGCCGCTCCTCTCGACTACAACTATACCGGCGTCGAATGTTTACAAAATGCCCGTATCGCAACCTCTTACCCTCACCTGTTAAAACGTTATCTCGATCAGAAAAAAATCCACTTTAAATCCTGTCTGCTAAATGGCTCAGTTGAAGTTGCTCCCCGCGCCGGGTTAGCAGATGCCATCTGCGATCTGGTCTCAACTGGCGCAACACTGGAAGCAAATGGTCTGCGGGAAGTAGAAATTATCTACCGTTCCAAAGCCTGTCTTATTCAACGTGATGGTGAAATGCCCGCCGATAAGCAGCAATTGATTGAGAAACTGATGACCCGTATCCAAGGGGTGATTCAGGCCCGTGAATCCAAATACATCATGTTGCACGCACCCAGTGCAAAACTCGAAGAAGTGATTGCTCTGCTACCAGGGGCAGAACGTCCAACGATTTTACCGCTGGCGGGGGATCAAAACCGCGTTGCCATGCACATGGTAAGCAGTGAAACACTGTTTTGGGAAACAATGGAGAAGCTTAAATCCCTTGGCGCCAGCTCCATTTTAGTGTTGCCGATCGAAAAAATGATGGAGTAAACGAATAATGACTAACCGTTTCGATACCTTGATCCGTTGGCAGGAATGTCATGATGAACAGCAAAGCGCTTTACTGACACGCCCTGCTATTTCAGCTTCAGAAGAAATCTCCCGTACAGTGGAACACATTCTGCATACGGTAAAAGAGTATGGCGATCACACTCTGCGTGAACTCAGCCAACGTTTCGACAAAACGATTATTGAAAATATCCGTATTTCACCGGAAGAGATAGCCGCCGCAGAAAACAGCCTGAATGACGACATTAAACAGGCAATGCAACGGGCAATAAATAATATCCGCGTTTTCCACGAAGCACAGAAGCCTATAAAGATCGAAGTAGAAACCCAACCTGGGGTCTATTGTCAACAAGTAACACGGCCTATTGATTCTGTCGGGCTCTATATCCCCGGTGGTTCCGCACCATTACTTTCTACCGTTTTGATGCTCGGAACACCTGCTCAAATAGCGGGTTGCCATAAAGTTGTACTTTGTTCCCCACCACCGATTGCCAATGAAATTCTCTATGCAGCCACACTGTGTGGCATTACGGAAATATTCCAGGTTGGTGGCGCTCAAGCCATTGCCGCTATGGCATTCGGAACAGAATCCGTACCCAAAGTCGATAAAATCTTTGGTCCAGGTAACGCTTATGTCACTGAGGCCAAAAGACAAGTTAGTCAGCACGTAGAGGGTGCTGCCATTGATATGCCTGCCGGCCCATCGGAACTGCTTATTATCGCCGATGCGGGGGCAGACCCCGTCTTTGTAGCTGCCGATTTACTCTCACAAGCAGAACATGGCCCTGACTCACAAGTGATATTGGTTACACCTGATGAAGCATTAGCCAGAAGAGTGATAGCGGAAATCGAAAAACAGCTTACCCTGCTTGCTCGCAATCAGATTGCCACCAAGGCATTAGCGCATAGCCGGATTATTGTGACAAAAAGCCTGCAACAGTGTGTAGAAATCAGCAACCGCTATGGCCCAGAGCACCTGATTATTCAAACTCGTCAACCAGAACAACTGGTTGAAAAAATCACTAGCGCCGGTTCCATTTTCCTCGGTGACTGGTCGCCGGAATCTGCGGGAGATTATGCATCAGGAACCAATCACGTATTACCCACTTATGGCTACACCTCGACCCATTCCAGCCTTGGTCTGGCAGATTTCCTAAAGCGTATGACAATTCAACAACTGACACCGCAAGGGCTGCTGAACCTAGCTCAGACCATTGAAACACTGGCGCAAGCAGAACAACTAACCGCTCATAAAAACGCTGTTACCTTACGTGTGGCGGCACTGAATATTGCCGGTCAAGGAGTAAATATGAATAACATTTTTGATGCCAATCTGTTGGCACGAGAAAATATCCGCAAATTAACCCCTTATATGTCTGCTCGTCGCCTTGGAGGCAAAGGTGATGTTTGGTTGAATGCCAATGAATACCCACTAACTCCTGATTTTCAATGCACTGAACAAACATTGAACCGCTATCCTGACTGCCAGCCAGCCTCGGTTATCCGTCGTTATGCCGCCTATGCCGGTTTACAACCTGAGCAAGTGCTAGCCTGTCGTGGTGCTGATGAATCCATTGAACTTCTCATCCGCGTATTTTGTGAACCCGGACAAGATATGGTTCTGTTTTGCCCTCCAACTTATGGTATGTACAGTGTCAGCGCTGAAACTTTTGGTGTCGAACAAAAGAAAATTGCCGCACTGGAAAATTGGCAACTGGATATTGAAGCGATCGAAAATAACCTTGACCGGGTAAAATTGATCTATATCTGTAGCCCTAATAATCCAACAGGAAACTCAATTAATTCTGATTCACTGCGCAAAGTTCTGGAACTGGCCGCTAACCGCGCAATTGTCACTATCGATGAAGCCTATATTGAGTTTTGCCCGGAAAATAGTATCGCAAGCTGGCTAAAAAACTATCCAAATTTAGTCATTTTGCGAACCCTCTCGAAAGCTTTTGCTTTAGCCGGTTTGCGCTGTGGATTTACTCTCGCTTCTGTGGATATCATCACGCTGTTGTTAAAAGTGATTGCACCTTACCCGCTTTCTACTCCTGTTGCGGATATTGCAGCACAGGCACTGACAGCAGAAAGTATCGCAATTATGCAAAAACGTGTCGTTGAGATCAGGGAAAACCGCAATGACTTGCAACAGGCGCTGAATAAATTAGCCATCGTTGAAAAGGTATTCCCCAGTGAAACCAACTATATATTGGTGAAATTCCATGACGCAGAAACTGTTTTCAGAACATTATGGCATCAAGGCATCATCCTGCGCGACCAGCGCAAACAGCCCGGTTTAGAGGGTTGCCTGCGGATCACCATCGGCAGCCGTAAAGAGTGTGAGCAAGTGGTTGAAGCCATCAGCGCCCTTTCCACTAAAAATGAACAGCCAAAGGAGACAGCAAGCTGATGAACCAGAAACTCCTTTTTATTGATCGGGATGGCACGCTGATCACAGAACCGCCAACAGATTTTCAAGTTGATCGCTTGGATAAACTGGCACTGGAAACCGAGGTTATTCCTGCTCTGCTTGCCCTGCAAAAATCGGGGTTCAGGCTGATTATGATCACCAACCAAGATGGTCTTGGCACAGACAGTTTTCCATTAGAACAGTTTGAACCACCGCATAACCTGATGATGCAGATTTTCAGTTCTCAAGGAGTCCATTTTGATGAAGTCTTAATCTGCCCTCACAAGCCAGAAGGGAACTGTCATTGCCGTAAACCAAAAATAAAACTGGTAGAAAAATATCTGGCAGAAGGCTTGATGGATACCGTTAACAGCTATGTGATTGGTGACCGAGAAACCGATCTGCAACTGGCAAAAAATATGGGCATTCAGGGGTTACGTTATCATCCGAAAAACCTTGGCTGGCCTGCCATCAGTGAACAACTAACCCGTAAAGATCGCCACGCTCACATTCAACGTGTCACTAAAGAGACATCCATTAATATTGACGTTTGGCTCGATCATGAAGGTGGCAGCGATATCAATACCGGTGTCGGGTTCTTTGACCATATGTTGGATCAAATTGCTACTCACGGTGGCTTCCGCATGAATGTTCTGGTTAAAGGTGATCTCTGTATTGATGATCACCACACCGTTGAAGACACCGGTCTGGCATTGGGAGAAGCATTGAAACTGGCTCTGGGAGATAAACGGGGCATCTGCCGCTTTGGTTTTATGTTGCCAATGGATGAATGCCTTGCCCGCTGTGCTCTCGATATCTCCGGTCGCCCTCATCTGGAATATAAAGCTGAATTCAAACACCAGCGGGTGGGTGATCTGAGTACTGAAATGATCGAGCACTTCTTTCGTTCACTCTCTTATACAATGGCCTGTACACTGCATCTGAAAACAAAAGGCAGCAACGATCATCACAGAGCAGAAAGTCTATTTAAAGCCTTTGGCCGAGCACTGCGTCAGGCGATTCGAGTAGAAGGCGATACATTGCCTAGTTCCAAAGGAGTTCTGTGATGAAAGTCGTCATTCTCGATACTGGCTGCGCTAACTTATCATCGGTAGTTTATGCCATCCGAAAATTAGGTTATCAACCTGAAATCAGTCAGGAAGCAGCAACGATCCTAACAGCAGATAAATTACTTTTGCCTGGCGTCGGCACTGCCAGTGCAGCAATGGATCAATTGAAACAACGGGAACTTATATCGTTAATTAAAGTACTCAGCCAACCTGTGTTAGGTATTTGCCTTGGCATGCAGCTATTCGCCGCCACCAGCGAAGAAAGCGATAATAGTAACAATGTTGTAGGTAACAATGTTTCAGATAACAATGTTGCAGGTGATCATGTCACCCTACTCGAAGTTATTGCTTCCCCCGTGCAAAAAATGGCTACTCATGGGCTTCCATTACCACACATGGGCTGGAATCAAGTTCTGCCAAAAGCTGGACACCCGCTATTTCGTGGTATTGAAGACCATGCCTATTTTTATTTTGTCCATAGCTACGCGATCCCGCTGAATACCTACACCATTGCGCAAACTGAATATGGCAATACTTTCAGCAGTGCAATCGCCAAAGACAACTTCTTTGGCGTGCAGTTTCACCCTGAACGTTCCGGTGCTGCCGGAGCCAGACTATTAAAGAATTTTCTGGAGATGTAGGCACAATGATTATACCCGCATTAGATTTGATAGATGGCAAAGTAGTACGGTTACATCAGGGGGATTATGCTCAGCAACGGGATTATCAACACGATCCTCTATCCTACTTTCAACAATATGAACAACAGGGAGCAAAACGACTCCATTTGGTCGATCTGACTGGCGCTAAAGATCCATCCGCCCGCCAGATCCCTTTACTGCGCAAATTACTTGCAGCAGTTTCTATACCTGTTCAAGTTGGCGGTGGCATCCGTACCGAAGAAGATGTGAAAACATTGCTTGATGCGGGAGCCAACCGGATCGTGATTGGCTCTATCGCCATAAAACAGCCGGCATTAGTTACCCAATGGTTTAAACGTTATGGTGCGGAAAATATTGTGCTGGCGCTGGATGTCCGTATCAATGATACAGGCACGAAACAAGTTGCCATCAATGGCTGGCGGGAGAATTCCGCCGTTACTCTGGAACAGGTTATTGAGCAATATCTGCCTTGCGGGCTGAAATATGTCCTGTGTACCGATATCTCCCGCGATGGCACTCTAATCGGTTCAAATGTCGAATTATATTGGGAAGTTTGCCAATGTTATCCACAAATCGCGTTTCAGGCTTCGGGTGGTATCGGTACGTTAAATGATATCGCTTCTCTGCCTGCCAGCGGTGTAGCTGGGGTTATTATTGGTCGTTCATTACTTGATGGGAAATTTACCCTGACGGAGGCAATTCAATGTTGGCAAAACGCATAATTCCTTGCCTTGATGTTCGTGACGGGCAAGTAGTTAAAGGCATTCAGTTTCGTCATCACGAAATTATCGGCGATATTGTGCCACTCGCCCAACGTTATGCAAAAGAAGGTGCAGATGAATTGGTTTTCTACGATATCACTGCCTCATCTGATGGACGAGTAGTCGATAAAAGTTGGGTCGCCAAAGTTGCGGAAGTGATCGATATTCCTTTTTGCGTTGCCGGTGGGATTAAAACGGTCGAAGATGCAGGGCAAATCCTCTCATTTGGGGCAGATAAAATCTCTATCAACTCCCCTGCACTAGCCGATCCAACCTTAATTACCCGTTTAGCCGATCGTTATGGCGTTCAATGCATCGTCGTAGGGATTGATACCTGGTTTGATGAAAGCACTAGCCGCTATCAGGTTTATCAGTTTACTGGTGATGAAAAACGCACAACAGCCACCCAATGGCAAACCCTCGATTGGGTAAAAGAAGCACAACGCCGTGGCGCAGGTGAAATCGTCCTCAATATGATGAACCAGGATGGTGTCCGCAATGGCTACGATCTGACTCAACTAAAACAGGTGCGCGACGTTTGTCATGTTCCTCTCATTGCCTCTGGCGGTGCAGGCGCACCAGAACACTTTCTTGATGCTTTTAAACAGGCAAACGTCGATGGTGCACTCGCTGCATCTGTATTCCATAAACACATTATCAATATTGGTGAATTAAAACAGTACCTTTCACAACACGGCGTGGAGATAAGAACTTGCTGACCGCACAACAAATCGAAAAACTGGATTGGGAAAAAGTTGCTTATATGATGCCGGTTATTGTACAACATGCTATATCCGGTGATGTCCTCATGATGGGCTACATGAATAAAGAAGCACTGAATATCACTATCAGTTCAGGTAAAATCACGTTGTTTTCCCGCAGTAAACAACGTCTGTGGACCAAAGGTGAAAGCTCCGGTCATTTTCTCAATTTGGTCAATATCTACCCTGATTGTGACAATGATACCCTGTTGGCACTCGCTGACCCAACCGGCCCTACCTGCCATTTTGGCACACCCAGTTGCTTTGCTCCGGCACAAACTGAATGGGGATTTCTCTATCAGCTTGAAAAATTGCTGGCAAGTCGCAAAACAGCCGACCCTGAATACTCATACACCGCAAAGTTATATGCCAGCGGTACTAAACGAATCGCTCAGAAAGTAGGTGAAGAAGGGTTGGAAACTGCTTTAGCCGCGGCAGTTAACAATAGAGAAGAGCTAACGAATGAAGCAGCAGACCTGATGTATCACTTGATGGTTTTACTACAGGATCAAGATTTGGATCTCAGTTGTGTTATTCGTCGATTACGGGAAAGATGAGGCAGTTGTCAGTTTGCAATTTAACTGCATACCTGCCTCATCATTAAAAAAACAACTTCTCCTGAAAATAGTCGCTTCACAAATCGACTATTTTCAGATGTAGCCTATTAATTAAGTTTGTGGGAGGGTAATCAATTCCGCATTAAATAAAAAGGTAGGAATTTGACCGAAAAGCCTTGATACGGATTAGCGTATAGGGTTGAGAGGCGATTTTGCACTACCCAGTAGGAGTTGATAATCTCTATTATATTATGCGTTTGATTTGGATCAATTAACGGATATCTGGAATAAAGATATACCCTTCATCTTTCAAGCTGCTGCTTTGTTGGCTGCTTTCACTCACCCCAGTCACATAGTTATCTATGCTCCTGGGGATTCGTTCATTTGCCGCCGCGCTGCAACTCGAAATCTATTAGGTATAAATAGTTTGGCAGTGTTGATATTACAATAATTCACCCTAAATTTTACTATTTTTAATCATAGTTACTCTCCATAAACCTAATCAATTATCATTTAAATGGAACTTAAGTTATTTAATCTGAACTCTGGATAAAAAATCAAACTAAATGCTTGTTCCAATATCAAAACTTTCACCGCCAAAAACCGATCTTATTTAGAAAATAGATTTGTATGGTGTTGGTGTGAAATGGTACTAGAATCGTATCGAAAGTGATATATATACGGGTTACTATTTTCATGATGAACTTTACATTTGTTACAGCAAAAAATAAGATGTGATTAACTGTCTAGAACACAAAATCAATACCAAGAGATAAACAAGATGAATAATAAATATAAATTAATTTCTTTGGCGATTAGTAGTGCCCTGTTAGCCGGATGTGTCATTAAACCCGATCATAATAAAGCAGATATTATTGATGTTCGTGTCCTGGCTATGAACGATTTTCATGGTGCGCTGAAAGCACCAAACCCCAATAAACCCGGTGGCATTGAACATATGTCCACACTAATCAAGGAACTAAAGAAAGAGAAACCTAACAATATTGTCGTTGGTGCTGGCGATATGATCGGGGCAAGTCCATTACTCTCTTCAATGTTTCATGACGAGCCAACAATTGAAACGCTATCCAAAGTAGGTTTGGAAGCAACTGCTGTTGGCAATCATGAGTTTGATAAAGGTAAGGATGAACTGCTGCGTAAACAGAATGGTGGCTGTCATCCTGTAACTGGCTGTCAAGGGCCAAAGCCATTTCCGGGGGCGAAATTTCAATATCTGGCAGCAAATGTCACCGTCAATCAAACGGGTAAGACACTATTTCCTGCATATATCATTAAAAAATTTGAAGGCATTCCGATAGCTTTCATTGGCCTGACTCTGGAAAATACTCCAGAGATCGTGACACCAAGCGGAACCGAAGGTTTGAGCTTCGCTAACGAAGTTAAAACCATTAATGCTTTAGTGCCGGAGCTACAGAAACAAGGTGTTAAAGCAATAGGCGTTCTGATTCATGAAGGTGCTGAACAAAAAAGTGATGGCAAACCGATTGATGCGAATGCCTGCAATGCTTTAACCGGTGAAGTGTTGGATATCGTTAATCAACTGGATAAAGAGATTGATTTTGTTATTACTGGTCACACTCATCAAGCGTATAACTGTGTAATTAATGGTAAGCCAGTCACCTCTGCACAGGCTAATGGCGCGTTAATAACTAGCTTGGATCTAAAACTGGACAAATCCACTCAGAATATTGTGGATTTTAAAGCGGAAAATATTTGGGTTGATAACCATAAATATGAAAAAGATCCAGAAGTGACTAAAGTATTGGATATATATGAAAAAATAGCCGCGCCATTGGCAAACCGTGTTATTGGTAAGTTGGATAGCGATCTGAATAGGAAAACTAATCGTGCTGGTGAATCTTCACTGGGTAAAGTAATTGCAGATGCACATTTGTATACTGCTGCACCTAAAGAAAGTGGCGGCGCCCAAATTGCATTTATTAACAGCGGCGGTATTCGTGCTGACATGACCAATGGTAAAGTAACTTACAGTGCTATCTACGCTGTTCAGCCATTCTCTAATGTATTATTAACCAAGACACTAACGGGTGAACAAATTAAACGTCTGCTGGAACAACAATGGGATCGTTCACGTTCACAAATCTTGGCGGTTTCTCATAGTTTTGAATATCAGTGGGATAGCGCCAAACCAGTAGGCGATCATGTTATTACCCGCTCGATGAAAATCAATGGTGAACCCATTGAATTAAATGGAAAATACCGTGTGGCTGCTAACGAATTTTTGGCAACAGGGGGAAGTAACTTCTCTGTGTTTAACGAGGGTATTGATCCTGTATATAGCGTGCCTGATGTTGATGCTGTAATAAAATATTTCGCTGAAAAATCGCCTATTTCTTATCCTAAACAAGATCGCATCATTAATGTGAGCGAAGAATAATTAACAACCTATTTCGTTGGGTTATTTTATTAATAATACCCGACGAAATAGGTGCGGATACATACGGTTTTGTCTATTTTATCTCTCCTGCAATCACGATCCACAGCCCTTTTCCAGCAAATGAGAAGGGGGAAATAATAAATAGATTAACAAGGTGGATTCATATAGTCAGTGCAACATAATTCCACGAACAATACACCGATTATAATCTCTATGATTTATTTTTTAACTCTGTGATTGCAACAATAATTTTACCTTTTTAAGGAGGATAATAAATATCCATATTATTATAATTTATACATGTAACTGTTAGATGTGGAAAAAGTTAATGATATATCAATGTTTTAATATGAAAGATCTGTATTTCTATTTTTTGTGACAATGTAGACGTATTTTTAAATTAAGCTATCACCTTTATTTGACAACGTATGAATGGCATCTATAGTTATATGTGTTAGATAAAATATTCATGTGGTATTAAAAATACTAACTATTATATCTGACTCGTAGATGACCAATTAATACATATTGATTTTGTAGTAGAAGTAACCACTATCTTGTATTACACAAGTAAATAGTTTGTTGTTCTGTATCTTGGGTAATATAAATTCATTTATTACATTATGGAGTTTGAAATAAGCGATAGAAATCTACCACTGTCTAAAGTATCATCTGTCGAATTTGATCATAACATGTCACCAAGAGTTATTGTAACTGTAACATCAGGGGACAGGTATAGTATACTTTGGGAAGACGACATGGATGAAGTTAAATACAAGGATCATTCGCTAGTAATTTATAACATATTGTTAGCAGCTATGTCTAATCAGAACCTTCGTATATCAGGAACATTTGAACCCGTTACGAGTCAAGAAATTAAAGGTAAGATAAAATCTTTAAAGATATCACTAACATAATAAGCAATAATTAACTAAAAGCAGGCCAATAATATTATTGTCCTGCCTTCCTCTATTGGAATTCATAATTAGGGAATAAAACAATATCTCATAAAGAAATTCCACTTTATTTATCTACGGCAATGTTTTATAAGTAAATAATAATGTAGCAAGCAATAACATGTGCTCTATTTCACAGTGCTTAAATCTACTGCCTTTACAAATTTAAATGTCTATATATTATTGTGGGCAGGTAAATTTATAGCGTCAATTTAGGTTTATAAAAGCACGGTGGAATTATAATATTGTTGTCATATATTATTGCAGCAATTTCATAATGAAAAAATAAAACTTTTAACTGTGCACTACCGTTTTTAATAAAAAAATTATAATTTGTTTCTGGGTTTATCAAACCTGAAAAAATCATAGCCATTTAATTTTTCAAACTGTAGGGATGCATAGATCCATCATATTAATCATTACCTCATATTTAAACTGAATTTTTTCTGAGAAGTCACCATTGATGGCGATAGGGTCGCAATTAATACAGTTGTTACAGTATTAAGGCGACATAGTATTAAAATATCAGGAGACGGCATGCTTGATTCAAATTCAATAGATCGTGATAGTAAAATTTCTTCCCCAGTTAATTCTTTTAACGAATGGGATCATCTTGAAGAGGATTATTAGTCCGGTACCTGCGATATTAGGTTTTTTACATAGGCGTAGACCTCTGCTGCACAGATCTATAAGGCAAAAATAATCCCAGTTAATCACTACAGGTTTGATAGATAGCCCGATCAATTTACTATTGGGGAGTCTGTTATGATACAAGAAGAATCCAGTATTAGAGGAACAAAACTGGCAGAATCAGAATTTATTGTATACGAAACTAATTAATAACTTATTCAGATCGATCCGTAACCGGATGGTACTTTTTTGGGTCACTTCATAGTATCGCGGATCTATTTAGTTAATCGTCTATTGAAACCCGTAACGTGCTACGAGGTCGCCTGACAATATAAACATTCTGCACGAAAAACGACTATCAGGCGACGTATACGTCTACGTCGCCTTTTAGTGACTGCTCCTCACCCAATTTGGGTATAGGTATTCTACACAAAATAAAATGAAAATTTACACATCACATTGCAGCTTTAAAGATTGCAACAATTTCTTCATGGGTAGCTTGAGTAGGATTAGTCAAACAACATATATCTTTCAAGGCATTAGTTGCCAACATAGGTAAATCTTCTAGTTTGACATTCAATTCCGCTAAACCCGACGGAATACCAATATCTTTTAATAATTTACGAATTTCAGCAATGCATGCCGCAGCCCCTTGCTGATCATTCATAGCACTGACATCTATCCCCATCGCAGCGGCAATATCTTTCAAACGACCCGCAACCGCTTTGGCATTGAACTCTTGAACGTGTGGCAACAAAATGGCATTACATATCCCATGCGGCAAATCATAAGTACCACCCAATTGATGAGACATGGCGTGAACATATCCCAGTAATGCACTATTAAACGCCATGCCCGCCAAGAATTGTGCATAGGCCATGTTTTCACGTGCTTCTATATTGTTCCCATCTGCGACTGCCTGGCGTAAAGAATGACTAATCATCGTGATCGCTTTCAGTGCACAAGCATCGGTTATTGGATTGGACATTTTAGAGAGGTAAGCTTCAACCGCATGCGTCATTGCGTCCATTCCGGTTGCAGCGGTTAATCCTTTCGGCATGCCCACCATCAATTCTGGATCGTTTACAGACAAAACAGGTGTTATTTTCTTATCAGCAATGGCCATTTTAATATGGCTCTCAGTATCGGTAATGACACAGAAACGTGACATTTCTGACGCAGTACCCGCAGTAGTATTGACTGAGATTAATGGCAAATGCGGTTTAGATGAACGACCAATACCTACATAATCCCGGATATCTCCCCCATTAGCAGCAACCAACACAATAGCTTTTGCACAATCATGTGGCGAACCACCACCTAAGGAAATAACGCAATCGCTATTATGCTGACGCAGCATATCCAAACCTTCCTCAACGTTAACTGTCGTCGGATTCGGATTGGTACCGTCATAAACCACACTCTCAATATCAACATCAGATAATAAAGACCGAACTTTCGCTACTGTTCCAATTTTATTTAAAACACGATCAGTCACAATCAGTGCTCGCTTGTAACCATCACTTTTCATTGCATTTACTGCTTCAACCAGACAGCCCACACCAAGCATATTTACTGATGGCATAAAAAAATTTGTAGTCATTATTGATAATTCCTTAATATTAAAATAGTTTTAGAATGAAAATATATAAAAATTAAAATTTAAAAATCACCTAGTGGAACTACAGATCATTCATCTTGCAACAAACATAAATAATAGTTCTATTTAAACCACACAATTCAAAAAATATAAATATATCTCGATAGAGTTAGATAATGTTTATTAAAATAGATATTTGATAACTTTCCCTCTTGGTAATATATGTAATTGGCAATATAATAAATACAATAATCGAGAAGATTAATATATCAATTCACCAAGTTATTACTTAGGAGTTTATTTTGTCCTCTAACGAAATATTTAACCGCCTGACCACATTACTGGATAATCATCATGCCAGCTATCGGGTGATGGAACATCCAACCGCCGGACGTTCTGAAGAGGTTGCCAAAATTCGTGGTACACAACTTGGACAAGGAGCAAAAGGATTAGTTTGCCATGTTAAGGGAGAAGGGTTTCGCCAATATGTACTCGCTGTATTGCCTGCGGATCAACAAGCAGACCTCTCTTCACTGGCAAAACAGATCGGTGGCAACCGCGCCTCACTGGCAAGTCCTAAGGAAGTTTTTGAACTGACTCAATGTGTGTTTGGTGCTATTCCACCTTTTAGTTTCCATCCAGCTCTGAAACTGGTTGCAGACCCTTTATTATTTGAACGTTTTGATGAACTGGCTTTTAATGCCGGCAGCCTTGAACGCTCAGTGATTCTTAACACCCAAGATTATCACCGAATTGCACAACCTGAATTGGTGATTTTTCGGCGGGTAGAATAAATACCATTGCGAAAAATGATATTTGTCAAATAGCCTATAAAAATAGGCTATTTAAGATTACTGAACTGTTTTTTTCCTATTTCCCTCCTAATCCTAAAAGTTCATTTCACTATCGATAAGAATTTAGGGGAATAATTCTGCATTTTTATTAAACATATTCATTTAAAGTGGTAACTATCCCGCCTCCATAAATTTATATCACTAGATAAAGTTATTATTGCTACATCATGTAAACATTAAATAGAGAGGTATAATTATCAAATACCATGAATATCTAATTATTCACTATTGAGTCATATACAAGAAATTATCAATTACATTAGGGGATAATTCCCTACCCCAATAAAGATGTTTTTTGATAGGAATTTTCAATTATTTTTAATTTCAGAATCTTTATTTCAAGCATCAGCACAAAATGACATGTCAATTATATTAATGTTGTATTGGCAACAATTTAATATGCCTATTCATTATATTTTATTAAATACAAGAACCCACACTCATTGTATTCTCATATCGCTTTCAAAAAGAAAGATGACGTTTTTTTTAAAATAAAGTTTAAGGAATAGAAAAATATGACTAATAAGCTAGTTACAGGTGCAACTTTTTTCGATAGAAAATACTTTCTGGGTGAAGCGCACCATTATCCAGAAAACGATATCATTATTCCATTGCCTTATGATCTTAACGATAGATTCCGCTCAGTAAGAATTGGAACACTATCAAAAGTTTATGCATGGCGTCATCAGACCAATTGTGAACCCGGTCAACGCTATCGTGAATGGGAATATGATCATCCAGATATTGATAGAGAAATTAGAGGATTATCTAAGTTTAAAGTAGCACCAAAAGATACCTGCCTAGTTGCATTAAGACTGATTGATGATACTTATTCAGGTATTAAATTCTCAATGTTCACGAATACACATTGCGTGGGTCCAGTTGAAACAACAACTGATGATGATTATGCACTGGTTGGTATACTGCCATTTGAGACAGAGTTGGTCACTGCCATTGCAATAAGAAATACCAGCACTGGAGTATATATTAATAACGGATCATTCTATTTCTATCGTGATGCAAATGGTGTTGTTACTATTGATGAGAAAGCGAATTTCCCTAAAAATCTCAGAATAGTGAGTGTAGGTGGTAATCGTTTTGATATTCATATTATCAGTACCGATTTTTCTCACTAATCCGATCATAATGTAACGATAGTTAACCTCGTTTTCAGACAGGCTACGTTCTGAAAATTTAAGCAACACCGTTGCGGAATATCATTAGAAACCGCAACGGTGTATTCATTTCTACCAAGATAATAATTTTTTAACAATTAATTAGCCATTCACTATTATTCATCTTTTTTTCATAAAAATTTATAACTAAAAAATCAAACAGTCATTTAATTAAAAAAATTAAATTAAAATCCACTATAAACAATATTCACAAGCTATTCCCTTTGAGATAAATACTTCCCTAACTATTAATTTTAAAAATTATAGAAAAATCCAATCATTCCATTATTATATATCTAGCTTTAGGTGTTTTCATAATATTACTAATAAAAAACAATCTTATAGCATCTATTCAAAACACTAAACATGTAAAATATTCACAATAAAATTGAATACTAAATTCAAGATACAAAATTCACTAAAAACATCAAATTTTTATATTTCAAACAGTAAATTTTACTATATTAATATAATTATAAAAACATTATTATGTACTTTTTGAACAGCTTTACTTTATGTATTTTTATGCTAACTTTAATATTAACCCATCGAATATTATTCTTTTATTGACTGGATATATCTCATCTAAAGAGGAGGAATAAATAAATTATCATCGCCAAATATTACACAGAAAAAAGCCAATTTTCACAAATAGTATATACCTAATAGATTTCGAGTTGCAGCGCGGCGGCAAGTGAACGAATCCCCAGGAGCATAGACAACTATGTGACTGGGGTGAGTGAAAGCAGCCAACAAAGCAGCAGCTTGAAAGATGAAGGGTATAAACGAGTAAATACTATATATTTCATATTAATACAGCCGGGTATACTTCCAGAAAAGCATTACATACGGGTTTATTGACGGAAATATTTTTTCTTGGCAACCTATATATTTACTTACATTAACTTTAAGGAGTAAAAAAATGACAAAAGAATTAATTACAGGCGTCACATTTTTCGAAGAGAAAAACTATCAGGGTAAGTCACATGATTACCCAGAGCTCGATAAAATTATCTCTCTCCCTTCCAATCTTAATGATAAATTTCGTTCAGTAAAAATTGGAAAGTTATCAAAAGTCCATGCGTGGCGTCATTATAACGATCCAGAAAGTAAATATTATGAATGGGTAGTCGACAATCCAGATATCGATAGAGAAATTAGAGGGTTATCTAAATTCAGAATTATGCAGAAAGATACAAAACTGGTTGCACTAAGAATCATTGATGATACTCATTCAGATATAATATTCTCTATGATCATTAAAATATTTAATGGAGAAGAAGAGGAAACAATCGACGTTAACGCAACAACGGATGATAATTATACGGTCGTTAGCGAACTACTGGTACAGAAAGAGATAGTCACTTCAATTTATGTAAGAAATGTCAACACCGGAGAATATATTGGTAACGGGTCATTCTATTTTTCTTATGATGCTGTCGGTATTGCAACGATTGATGAAGGTCTCAATTTCCCTAAAAACTTGAAACTGGTTCATGCAGGAAATAATCGTTTTGATTTTCACATTATTAGTACTGATCCTATTGCTTAATTCGGGATTAATGTGACAATCATCACTCTCAGATAAGTCATATTCTGAAATTTAAACTACGCCGTTGCGGTATATTTGTTAAAAAACTGCAACGACGTGTTCCAGACGATCTCGGAAATTAAAACCACATCATATCTGAAGTAGACTCTTTACTCTCCTGATCAATCAGTAATTACCAGGTTTATTCCATCCATTCAGTGTGGAAAACACCCTCTTTATCAGTACGCTTATAGGTATGAGCACCAAAATAATCACGCTGAGCCTGAATTAAATTAGCAGGCAATACCGCTGAACGATAACTATCGTAGTAAGAAATAGCAGCAGAGAAAGTGGGGGTTGGGATACCATTCTGCACCCCATACGAGACGACATCACGCAGCGCCTGCTGATATTCATCAGCAATTTGCTTAAAGTAAGGCGCCAACAACAAGTTAGCAATATCCGCATTTTCGTTATACGCGTCAGTAATTTTTTGCAGGAATTGAGCACGAATAATACAACCCGCCCGGAAAATCCCAGCAATCTCACCGTAATTGAGATCCCACTGGTACTCATCAGATACCGCTTTCAATTGCTGAAAACCCTGGGCATAAGAGACGATTTTACCCAAATAAAGCGCACGGCGGACTTTCTCAATAAATTCGGCCTTATCACCTTTAAAGGGTTGTACTTCCGGCCCGCTCAAAACTTTAGCCGCGGCAACTCGCTGATCTTTTAGAGATGAGATATAACGTGCAAATACCGATTCTGTGATCAACGTCACTGGAATCCCTAAATCCAGAGAGCTCTGGCTGGTCCACTTACCCGTACCTTTATTTGCTGCTTCATCCAAAATCACATCAACCAAATATTGGCCTGCTTCGTCTTTCTTATGGAAAATATCAGCCGTAATTTCAATCAAATAACTGCTCAATTCGCCGTTATTCCAGTCAGTGAAAATCTCAGAGAGTTCTTCATTGCTCAGGTTTAGGGCATTTTTCAGTAAGGAATAGGCTTCAGCAATGAGCTGCATATCACCGTATTCAATGCCATTGTGAACCATTTTCACATAATGGCCGGCACCATCCGGGCCAATATAGGCCACACAAGGTTCACCTTCAGCTTTAGCCGCAATCTCTTGCAGAATTGGCGCCACCAATTTATACGCCTCTTTCTGGCCGCCAGGCATGATAGATGGACCTTTCAATGCCCCCTCTTCACCACCGGAAACCCCGGTACCGATAAAATTAAAACCCTGAGCAGAAAGCTCCCGATTACGACGGATAGTATCCTGAAAATAGGTATTACCCCCATCAATCAAAATATCACCTTTATCCAAATGTGGAGTCAGTGAAGCAATAGTTTTATCTGTTGCTTCGCCAGCCTTAACCATGAGCAGAATACGGCGCGGTTTTTCCAGTGAATCGACAAATTCTTCGACAGTGTAACTTGGAACTAATTTCTTCCCCGGATTTTCGGCGATCACTTCGTCAGTTTTATCACTTGAACGGTTAAATATAGATACGGAATAACCACGGCTCTCAATATTTAGTGCCAAGTTACGCCCCATCACCGCCATACCGACAACACCAATCTGCTGCTTGGACATGAATAACTCCTGTCTGATGATAATTCTGCTCACCAATAATAATTAGTGTGCAATTTGTTAATGTGATCACATGTTAACTCAGGATGAGCTTTAATGGATAGTTATTGGTGCCATCGATACCGCTACACCTCATTTTTTGGAAAAAACTTCCCCATATGAAAAATCAACTATTGAAATTTGATGAGTCAATGCCCATTATTCATTATTCGGCATGAGCCGTCATATTAAAAGGTAAAACAAACTGTATGGAATGGATCGCTGATCCGACGATATGGGCTGGACTGGTTACTCTTATCGTTCTAGAAATTGTCCTCGGAATTGACAACTTGGTCTTTATTGCCATTCTGGCCGATAAACTTCCTGAAAAACAAAGAGACAAAGCAAGAATTACAGGTCTAAGTTGTGCGTTACTGATGCGTATCGGACTGCTTTTTAGTCTTGCCTGGCTGATAACGCTAACTCATCCATTAATTACGCTTTGGGAACATCCATTTAGCGCCCGTGACCTGATTATGCTGATAGGCGGTCTTTTCCTACTGTTCAAAGCGACGATGGAGCTCAATGAACGGCTGGAAGGTAAAGATGCCCACTCAGGACAACAACGCAAAACATCTAAATTTTGGACGGTTGTCGCTCAAATAATTGTCCTTGACGCTGTATTTTCACTGGATTCAGTGGTAACTGCTGTTGGTATGGTAGACAACATCAGTATCATGATCGCGGCAGTCACTATTGCGATGTTCCTGATGATACTGGCAAGTAAACCGTTGACCACTTTCGTCAATGCTCACCCAACTATCGTTATTCTCTGTCTGAGCTTCTTGTTGATGATCGGTTTCAGTCTGGTGGCCGAAGGTTTTGGTTATCGCATTCCCAAAGGTTACTTGTACGCCGCTATCGGCTTCTCAATTATGATTGAGTCCCTGAACCAGTTCGCTCAATTTAACCGCCGCAGATTTCTTACGGCTTCCCGCTCACTGCGTGAAAGAACAGCGGAGGCCGTTTTACGTATCCTTAGTGGCAAACATGAAAATGCAGAATTAGATAATCATACATCCAATCTGATTTCTGATAATCAGGAAGTGTTTGATCCACAAGAACGTCAAATGATTGCCAGGGTTTTAGGCATGGCGCAGCGTAACGTTAACAGTATCATGACTTCCCGTCACGACGTGGAGTACCTTGATATTCATGCACCAACCGAAAATCTGACGCAAATACTGAGTAAAAATCCCCACACCCGCATTGTGGTAACAGATGAAAATATCAGTGACGAACCATTAGGTGTTGTCCATGTTATTGATTTACTGAATCAACAACTCAACCAACAGCCTTTTGATTTACACTCGCTGATAAAACAGCCTCTGATTTTCCCTGAACAGCTTTCACTACTCCAAGCATTGGAACAGTTCCGCCAGGCACAAACTCACTTCGCGTTTGTTGTCGATGAATTTGGTTCTGTGGAAGGTGTGGTGACTTTGACCGACGTAATGGAAACTATCGCGGGTAATTTACCGGTAGATGGCGAAGAAACTGATGCCCGTCATGATATTCAAGCGACTGAGCATGGTGGTTGGATTGCCAATGGTTATATGCCGCTGGATGATTTGATACTTTATGTCCCTTTGCAACTGGATGAAAAACGTGAATATCAAACTTTGGCCGGTTTGTTGATGGAACATTCACAACATATTCCACAACAAGGTGAACAATTACAAATTGATAATTATCTGTTTGAACCGTTGGAAGTGACCAGTCACCGAATCAATAAGGTAAAAATTACCCCTCTCGTGTCAGAGGAAGAAAATAAAGAATAACTCAGTGTTATTGATCACTCATCATATTGGTCATCACTGAGTTTTTCCTCTGAAACAAAATAAAGCCCGGTCAGTTTAGACTGTACCGGGATTTTTTAAATGAATTGAAAGAAATAGAAATCTGTTATAAGCCCAAAAATCCTGTAGCAAGAAACTTTTACGCCAGTTTTGGCTTTGTTGAAGTCGGCATGGATGAAGAAAATGAAGATATGCTGGCAATTATTAACATTTAACTCATAATCGCAAACCCGCCTTTGTACTGAAATTAACTGCTCAGACAACTATACCCTTCATCTTTCAAGCTGCTGCTTTGTTGGCTGCTTTCACTCACCCCAGTCACATAGTTATCTATGCTCCTGGGGATTCGCTCACTTGCCGCCGCGCTGCAACTCGAAATCTATTAGGTATATGAGCATTCATTTAAGCATCTGATTAAGCATAATAATCAACTGCCAGAATTGAAGCAGTCAAATCAAGTATGAACTAATTACTGCTACGTTCAACCCAATCGTTAATAGCCTGTTTTACCTTGTTCTCCAACTCATTATGTAGCAATTGCTCAATATCCAAATTGTATTGCAGATTACTCCAATTACCGTAAACCCGCAGTGGGACTTTCATTTTTCGCAGACGACTAACCAATTCATTATCCTTGCCCCATCCTTGTGTTATCTGTACTTTTAAAGCAACATCAACATCTTGTTTAAGCAAATTAGCCTTACCCTGCCCATCAATATTTAGCAGATCGGACACCGCATGAAGTCGACTGATTTTTATATCACCTCGATTCAGTACCGCTTTAACATCAAGCTTTTTAGCACGGGTAAAATTATCCATATTATCAGGGACATTCACTTTATCCGTTGCACGAGCAACGGATTGCTGAATTAATTGGGGGATATTTAATCCATGCATTTTGGCATTAACTAAACTGAAATTAAGATCACCCTGCCAAATATGCGAAATGGCATAACCATCATATCCTTTACCTGAAAGATCCCCATTCAGATTGAATTTACCACTAAATGCCCGTGGTAAGGAAAAGGCTTTGAGTACCGGCTCCAACTCTATATTCCGCAGTAAAGGTTTTGCATGTAATTTCAGTTGGCTACCTGTTGCATCTAAAATAACCGGAATGGAGAAATCACCACCAAATAATTTCCCATTCAGAGTAGAAATTTCAGCAGTACCACTATTATTTGTCGCTTTCAATATCAGATTATCGATCTCCATTCCTCGATAAATAAATTTGTCTGCATTAATAGTCACATTGGCATTAAAATCATTTAGAAATGCAGCGCTATAATCAGGCTGCACAGGGCTTGAAACGGCGATCACAGGTTTAGCTGAACTATTCTCTATCCGGTAATAACGTTTAACTTCCGCACCCTCTTTAGGAAGCAAATCCCATCCTATTAGATTATCTAAATTCAGTTTTTGGGAAGATAAATCGATCTGGTAATCCGCGTGAGCCCCCAACATCGCTTTTATACTGCCATGCAATTCACTCTCATTAGCCGTGAAACTTAGCGTCTGTAAAGAAATTATTTGCGGTCCATCCGTCGTCTCTTTTTGATAAACAGCATGTACTTTTCCTGAACCACTAATTCCCCCCGTAGATATACCTGCGCCCTGGAGTTGATAATCAAAAGAGTCAATATTACCCGCAACACGATGTGGATAATCAGTAATATCGACATCTGCATTAAGATTAAAAGCCAGTTCTTGCTGATTTTTACTGACTTTGCTACTTAATTCCACACTGATATGGTTTTGGTTATCCCGCTCCATAAGCAGATTAATATCGCGGACATTTAACTGCTCATGTTCATCACGCTGCCAAATAAGCAAACTATCCGCGACCTTAATTCTGGCGATATCAAGCTTCCAACCCTCACTCTTCGCAACAGGATTGGCTATACTCCCCTTTGGGGCAATAGGAGTATTCTCTTTTTTCTGCGACTGGCTCTCCGAGGTTACTCTCAATATCGCCCCTTTCAGCATCACCTCTTTAACGGCAAGCTGATGAGAAAGAAGCGGCCACAACTCCACATCAAGACGCATATTTTCCGCCGTCACGGTTGGCTGCGCCGCTCCTGGGGCCGTTAATGACATACGCCCGGAAATGATGCTCAATTTTGGCCAGACATGCCAGCGCATACCATCTTGCAGGACGAGTTGGTAGCCACTCTTCTTTTGCACCTGCTTGACCATATAAGCACGAAAGTCATTCGGGTTTACTAACATGACTAATGCTGCCAGACCGGTAATAATCACAACCAGCAAAATAATCAGTGTCGTCAGCAATCTCTTCATGACTTCCTCAGCTTTTTTTATCAAAACAGTCAATGCAACTCAGTAGCCGATAAAGATATTAATCTTCATCAATACGGCTACCCACCGCACCCTGTTGGTTTTTATATTTCGCATCTTGACGACGGTTATACGGACGGTCAGCGGAACCAGACAATGGTTCAAAACTCAAAGCCCCAATAACCATACCCGGACGTAACGCCAGAGGCAATTTACCGGAGTTATAGAATTCAAGAACAATCTGACCATGCCAGCCCGGATCAATCCGGTGTGCTGTCACATGCACCATCAACCCAAGACGAGCAAGAGAAGAACGCCCATCAAGCCAACCCACCAAATCATCAGGCAACGTGACGGATTCCAGCGTAACAGCTAGTGCCAACTCGCCAGGATGGAGGAAAAAAACCTCATCGTCAGACAGAATTATTTCATCACTCATCACGCGATCAAGCGCAGCACTGACCTCATCTTTCGGACCACTCAAATCAATATATGCCGCAGTATGACCACAGAAAACACGAAACTGATTCCCAAGGCGTACATCAGCAGTTGCCCCGTTAATTCGTTCAATCGGCGGACGTGGAGCAATGACCAATTTACCTTCATCAAGCCATTTAATAATGTCGCGGTCACAGAGTCGCATTATTTCCTCTCAAATACGATGATGCTTATCAATGCCTGACAAGCCAAGTTTTATTATTCGCAGAACTGACCAATTTTGGCTTTCAATATATCAATCGCTACTCGGTTTTTACCTCCGCGCGGCACAATAATATCTGCATATTGCTTTGATGGTTCAATAAATTGCAGGAACATTGGACGCACAGTTTTATGATATTGCTCAATAACCGAATCCAGAGAACGTCCCCGTTCATGCACATCCCGCTTAATACGACGCATAAGGCAAATATCCAGTGGCGTATCAACAAAAATAGAGAAGTCCATCTCCTGGCGCAAGCGCTTATCGGTCAATAACAGAATACCTTCCAGAATAATAACCCTTTTCGGTGCAAAATGAATCGATTCTAGTTTACGAGTATGAGCAACATAATCGTATTGTGGTAATTCAATTGATTCACCCATTTTCAGCGCTTGCAGGTGAGAAAAGAGCAAATTGTGATCCATTGAGCTTGGATGGTCATAATTAGTCTTATAACGCTCTTCCATTGATAGATTGCTCTGATCTTTATAATAGCAATCCTCTGGTATAATACCGATATTGTGATCACCAACCTGAGCGCGTAATTCACGATAAAGTGTATTAGCAATGAGACTTTTACCTGAGGCAGATGCACCGGAGATTCCCACAATTGTGCACTGATATGCTTCGTCAGCCATAATAAAGATAACCTGATTCTAGAAAAAAATGGGAACAAAGCACTTATGAGTGCTAAGTTTGGCGAGATTATAGGGAGTTAATGGTATCTGTTCCAGTGTAAACAAGATAAGTCTCATTTTTTTCGAAGCGTTTCGCATAAAAACCATGTAACGAAGAAAATCGTAACGAGGGAAATCGGACAAGCATACTTCTCCCTATGCAAAATCTCCCCATACAAAAAGCGGGCAATGGAAACATCCACCGCCCGTCTCATCAATCAAATACCCGTATTAAACAACACGGAATGAGATTTCCGTTGGTATCTTCTCACCTTGCCAATACATCTGTGCTGAAATATTTGCTGCAATTTCGCGATAAATATCCGTAAATTCACTATCAGGATGACTGATAACGGTTGGCTGACCACGATCAAGATCTTCACGCAGTGAAATATGCAGAGGGATTTGCCCCAATAATTTACAGTGATATTTAGTGGCTAATGTTTCTGCTCCACCCGTACCAAAAATAGGTTCCAGACGGCCGCAATTGCTGCAAATATGCGCACTCATGTTTTCAACAATACCCAGTACAGGTACCTTCACTTTCTGGAACATGACGATACCTTTCATTGCATCAATTAAGGCAATATCCTGCGGCGTTGTTACCACTAGTGCTCCCGTTACCGGGATGTTTTGTGACAAAGTGAGCTGAATATCACCGGTTCCTGGTGGCATATCAATAACCAGATAATCAAGATCCGGCCATAATGTATCCTGTAGCATCTGCATCAATGCCTTACTGGCCATTGGACCACGCCACACCATTGCATTATCATCTGTCACTAAATAACCAATCGAGTTAGTGGCAAGGCCATGCGTCATAATCGGCGCCATATGCTGCCCATCCGGGGAAGTTGGACGCTCCCTGGTCGTTCCCAACATACTCGGAACAGAAGGACCGTAGATATCAGCATCCAGAATACCGACTTTTGCCCCCTCCCGAGCCAATGCCAGCGCCAAGTTTACGGCTGTGCTGGATTTACCCACCCCGCCTTTACCTGAGCTGATAGCCAAAATATTACGGACACCATTAATTCCCGGCAGATCATTAGCGCGACGTAACGTACTGATATCATGGATTAATTTCCACGCCACCGATTTTGCCCCGGTTATTGCCTGTAATTTTTCAGTTGTCGCTTCTTTCAATACTTCAAACCCACGCTTCCAGACAAACGGCATGAGCAATTCAATATGCAAGACGCCATCAAGCATCGTACTGTGATGTAAAGCCTTCAACGTTATCAAATCACGTTCTAGCGTCGGATGGGTAAAAGCAGCAAGTATTTTTGTTACCTGAGATTTCAGCAGGTCAGGATTGGTCTGCTCGGGGGATTGTGAGTTCATCCCGGCTCCTTTGATGATTATCAATTAGCAAAAAACCATCTTTTCATGATAACAGAACCCAATGCGTTCGGATAAGATTAGCGACAAAAACCCGCTTCCCGCTCACTGATTCAGTTTTTATCCAACAAAACCCATTAAGATTAAACCTTACCCTAGCGACAATTTTTTTGATCGGTTAACATCAAACTCCCTTTTTCACTTATTGGAAGTCAGATCCTTATTATGTCTCAAGTCGCAAAAAAATTATTGGTGACGTGCGCGTTGCCATATGCTAACGGTCCAATCCATCTTGGTCACATGCTGGAACATATCCAAGCAGATATTTGGGTCCGTTTTCAACGAATGCGCGGCAAAGAGGTTCACTTTATCTGTGCCGATGACGCTCATGGAACACCAATCATGCTGAAAGCTCAGCAAATGGGTATTGCTCCTGAAGAGATGATCGCAACGGTGAACCAAGAGCATCATCAGGATTTTACTGGCTTTTCAGTTAGCTATGATAACTATCACTCTACGCATAGCGAAGAGAATAAAGCGTTATCAACTAAAATCTATCTCGAACTGAAAAAAAGCGGTCATATTAAGAATCGTACTATTTCTCAGTTATATGATCCTGAGAAAAATATGTTTCTGCCGGATCGCTTTGTGAAAGGTAGCTGCCCGAAATGTAAGGCAGAAGATCAGTATGGCGATAACTGCGAAGTTTGCGGTTCAACCTACAGTCCGACTGAACTGACCAACCCACGTTCTGCCGTCTCCGGTGCAACGCCAGAAATGCGTGAAACAGAGCACTTCTTCTTCGATCTGCCTGCATTCAGTAACATGTTGCAAGCATGGACCCGCTCCGGTGCATTACAGGAACAAGTTGCTAACAAAATGCAGGAATGGTTTGAATCCGGTTTACAACAGTGGGATATCACCCGTGATGCCCCCTATTTCGGCTTTGAAGTTCCTGATGCGCCGGGCAAATATTTCTATGTCTGGCTGGATGCCCCTATCGGCTATATGGGCTCTTTCCAAAACCTATGTGATAAACGTGGAAATCTGAGCTTTGATGAGTTCTGGGCAAAAGACTCCACCGCTGATCTTTATCATTTTATCGGTAAAGACATTGTTTATTTCCACAGCCTGTTCTGGCCTGCCATGCTGGAAGGCAGCGGTTACCGTAAGCCAACCAATCTGTTTGTTCACGGCTATGTCACCGTCAATGGTGCGAAAATGTCCAAATCCCGCGGTACTTTTATTAAAGCCAGCACTTATTTGGACCATCTGGATGCAGACTGCCTGCGTTATTACTATGCAGCCAAACTCTCTTCTCGCATTGATGATATCGATCTGAATCTGGAAGATTTTATTCAGCGTGTTAACAGCGATATCGTTAATAAAGTTGTTAACCTGGCCTCCCGTAATGCAGGCTTCATTAATAAACGATTTAACGGCAAGCTGGCGGATAAACTGGCTGATCCGGCGCTTTACCAACAGTTTATTGATGGGGCAAAGGTGATTGAAGAAGAGTTTAATAACCGCGAATTCAGTAAAGCAGTCCGTGAAATCATGGCACTGGCTGATTTGGCAAACCGTTATGTGGATGAACAAGCGCCGTGGGTGGTGGCAAAAGAAGAAGGCCGTGATGCGGATCTTCAAGCCATCTGTTCAATGGGCATCAACCTGTTCCGCGTTTTGATGACTTTCCTGAAACCCGTTTTGCCAAGTCTGGCAGAACGTACAGAAGCTTTCCTGAATACCGAACTCACCTGGCATGGTATTGAACAACCGCTGCTGGATCATCAAGTTTCTGCCTTTAAGGCCCTGTTCAATCGCATTGATATGGATAAAGTGGACGCTATGGTTGCGGCATCTAAAGAGAGCATCAACGCACCACAAAAAGTCAGCGGTCCACTAGCAGAAGATCCAATTCAGGACACGATCACCTTTGATGATTTTGCCAAAGTTGATATGCGCGTAGCCCTTATTAAACAGGCTGATTTTGTTGAAGGCTCAGATAAGTTGCTGAAACTGATGCTGGATCTTGGTGGCGAAACCCGCCAGGTATTTTCTGGTATCCGCTCCAGTTATCCTGATCCAAAAGCGCTGGAAGGCCGTTTAACCATCATGGTTGCCAACCTGGCACCACGCAAAATGCGCTTTGGTATTTCGGAAGGTATGGTTATGGCGGCCGGACCTGGTGGAAAAGATATCTTCTTACTCAGCCCAGACAGTGGCGCCCAACCCGGTATGCAAGTGAAATAACAGTCAATTTATTTCATTGATATTTTACCCACGGGGATCAGCAATGGTCCCCGCTTTTTTTGAATGTGATCTATGGCACATTCCCAAGGTTAATTGTATGATGAATTCCTCACCGGAATTAGGAATTTTGTGATGTCGTTTCGTGAAGTACTGATTATTGGTTGGCAGTACCTGCGAGCATTTATTTTGATTTATTTGTGTTTGCTGGCAGGTAATGCCATCTCTGCCCTATTACCCATCATTATTCCCGGCAGTATTATCGGCATGTTGATCTTGTTCGTTTTATTAGCTTTCCAGCTCATTCCTGCTCATTGGGCAAAACCGGGCTGTAGTCTGTTACTAAAAAATATGACCTTGCTGTTTCTGCCTATCGGTGTGGGCGTGATGAATTATTACGATCAACTCAGCCAACAGATAATTCCGATTGTTTTTTCATGCCTGATCAGTACCGCAATTGTTATGATTATCGTTGCTCACAGTTCCCATTATGTTCATCGTGAACGCCCGATTATGGGCTCCGCATCAGAAATTAAGAGTGAACAACAGAAACAAGAGAAATAAAAATGTTAAGTCACATTTGGTGGTCATTACCATTAACATTGATTGTATTTTACACCGCAAGAAAACTTTCACTACGATGCAAAATTCCCATTCTGAACCCCTTATTGGTTTCTATTGCCGTCCTTATTCCAATATTGTTAATAACCCACACGCCTTATGAGCACTATTTTGCCGGCAGCCGAATTCTGAATGATCTACTTCAACCCGCCGTAGTTGCGCTGGCATTTCCTCTATATGAGCAGCTACACCAGATCCGTGCCCAATGGAAATCCATTATTAGCATCTGTTTTATCGGCAGTATTGCCGCTATGGTGACAGGCACGGCTATTGCTTTGTGGATGGGCGCAACGCCTGAAATGGCCGCTTCGATACTGCCTAAATCCGTCACAACACCAATAGCAATGGCAGTAGCAGATGCCATTGGCGGTATTCCTGCAATCAGTGCTGCTTGCGTCATTTTTGTTGGCATTCTTGGGGCAATATTTGGTCATAATCTGTTCGATTTCTTACAGGTAAAAACCAAAGCATCCCGCGGTTTGGCAATGGGAACGGCATCACATGCTTTAGGTACTGCCCGCTGTGCAGAAGTCAATTTTGTTGAAGGCGCATACAGCTCATTGGCATTGATGACCTGCGGTATCATTACTTCACTAACCGCCCCGTTTGTATTCCCGGTGCTGCTATACCTATTTAGCTAGTTTATCTGTTAGGAAATTTGATAATAATCGCTCGATTACCAACTTAAATTACATAAATCTCATCATCTATATGATATTTATCACATTACAAATCTCATCAGACAACTTAGAATGATCTTAAGTTAATTCGGAGATCACGCTATGCAAGCTCGTTTTCACCCTATATGGGTACAGCTGCCATCTAAACTACAGGATGCACTTTTACCTTACGCAGGAAACAACGACTTTCCTGCCATGCTCACTGCTGATCAGGCTGAATCTATTAAGAAAGCCTGCGGTTTTGACGATGACACCTTGGCTATCGCCTTATTGCCACTCGCAGCGGCATGTTCTCTGACACCGATATCACATTTTAATGTTGGTGCAATTGCCCGTGGTGAAAGCGGAAACCTCTATTTTGGCGCTAATATGGAATTTGCTGGCGTACCACTACAGCAAACGATTCATGCTGAACAATGTGCGATTACTCACGCTTGGTTATTGGGCGAGAAGAAACTGGCATCCGTTACTGTGAATTACTCTCCGTGCGGCCACTGCCGTCAATTTATGAATGAACTTAATAGTGGTACACAATTAGAGATTCATCTGCCAAAGCAGACACCTTCAACATTAGATCATTATCTGCCGGATTCCTTTGGCCCAAACGATCTGGGCATCACAACTTTGTTGATGGACCCGGTCAATCATGGTTATAAACTAGAAACCACGGATAAATTAGTACTAACAGCATTAGATGCAGCAAACCAGAGCTATGCCCCATACAGTAATTCCTACAGTGGTACCGCACTTCTGGGAAAAGATGGAAAAATTTATCCTGGACGTTATGCAGAAAATGCCGCATTTAACCCAAGCTTACCCCCATTACAAGCAGCGCTGATTCTGATGAATATTTCTGGTGGTGATTGCCTGGCTATCGAAAGAGCGGTGTTGGTTGAGGGAAAACACAGCGATTTATCACAACGGAGTGCGACTCAATCTATACTTGCTGCGCTCGGTTGCAGCAAATTTGATTACTACACTTTCTGAATTCAGTGGAAAATTCATTTTTCCCTCTATGCAGATAGAGGGTTTTCCGCTGTAAAAAACAATTACCGTAACAGTTTATTAGCCAAACTTGGATGTTATCTCTCATTTTGGCTCATGATACCTCTAATTAAGTAACATTTACTGTACATATTTTTCCTATCTCTTAGGATCTATCTAACCTTATTTATCCATTTAGTTCAAAGAGTAAGATTCATGGAACTGGAACACGAAAGTAAACGTCCACTATATATTCCCTATGCTGGCCCCATTCTGTTGGAATTCCCCCTGCTGAATAAAGGCAGCGCTTTCACTGATGAAGAACGCAGCAACTTTAATCTTCACGGTTTATTACCGGAGGCGGTCGAAACCATCGAAGAACAAGCTGAACGTGCCTATCGGCAATATCTTGATTTCAAAAATGATGCAGATAAGCACATTTATCTGCGAAATATTCAGGACACTAACGAAACCCTGTTCTACCGCCTGCTGGATGCGCATTTGAACGAAATGATGCCGATCATCTACACCCCAACCGTCGGTGAAGCTTGTGAGCACTTTTCCGATATTTACCGCCGTGCCCGTGGCCTGTTCATCTCATATCCAAACAAAACACATATTGATGACATGCTGCAAAATGCGACCAAACAAAATGTAAAAGTTATCGTTGTTACCGATGGTGAACGTATCCTCGGTTTAGGTGATCAAGGCATTGGCGGGATGGGTATTCCTATCGGTAAGCTCTCCTTGTATACCTCCTGCGGTGGTATCAGCCCGGCTTATACACTGCCAGTCGTCCTGGATGTAGGCACCAACAACCCGCAACGCCTGAATGACCCGTTATATATGGGCTGGCGTCACCCGCGTATCACCGGTGAAGAGTATGATGAATTCGTAGATGAATTTATTCAGGCGGTTAAACGCCGCTGGCCAAATGTACTGCTGCAATTTGAAGATTTCGCACAAAAAAATGCCATGCCTTTGCTTAATCGCTATCGCCACGAGGTCTGTTGCTTTAATGATGATATTCAGGGAACCGCCGCCGTTACGTTAGGTAGCTTAATTGCCGCTAGTCGCGCCGCAGGCCGTCAATTGAAAGATCAAACAGTTACTTTCCTTGGAGCCGGTTCTGCTGGTTGCGGCATTGCAGAACAGATCGTCGCCCAGATGAAATCAGAAGGTTTAAGTGAAGAACAGGCTCGGGCCCGTATTTTCATGGTTGACCGTTTCGGTTTATTGACAGACAAGCTGCCAAACCTATTGGATTTCCAGAACAAGCTGGTGCAGAAAAGCGACTCATTGACTAAATGGGATGTAAACAGCGATTCAATCTCGCTGCTTGATGTTGTCCGTAATGCTAAACCGACGGTATTGATTGGTGTTTCAGGTCAGGCAGGTTTGTTTACAGAAGAGATCATCCGTGAGATGCATAAACATTGTGAACGTCCAATCGTCATGCCATTATCGAATCCAACTTCCCGTGTTGAAGCCCGTCCCGAAGATATCATCAACTGGACGGATGGTGCCGCCCTGGTTGCAACAGGTAGTCCATTTAATCCAGTAAAATATAAAGATCAGGAATATCCGATCGCTCAATGTAACAATGCCTATATCTTCCCCGGCATTGGTCTGGGTGTCATTGCATCAGGGGCCAAACTGGTTACTGACGGTATGTTGATGGCAGCAAGCCGAACACTGGCGGATTGCTCACCCTTAGCTCAAGAAGGTCAAGGTCCGTTGCTGCCACTTATCGATGATATTCAGCAAGTGTCACGCAAAATTGCTAAACAAGTCGCCAAAGAAGCACAAATACAGGGCGTTGCGACTGTTACCTCAGATAGAGCGCTGGATGAAGCCATTGAACGCAACTTCTGGAAACCTGAATACCGCGTGTACAAACGTACTTCATTCTGATTTTTATCACTAAAAATACCTAAAAAGCTTGTTAGTTCTCTTTTACTCGCAAGCTTTTTTCTTACAGAGAAAACTTGCTTCGCAATTTCAGGTAAAGTAGCCTTTAACAAATTCAGTCATTAATGTGTATAAGGCAAAAGCATGTGGAAGCGCCTGATAACTAGTCTGTTATTCATCACAGGGATGCTGATACTGACAGCTATTGCACTTGACCGCTGGATGAGTTGGAAAACAGCCCCCTATGTCTTTGATGATCTCAAACAACTTCCTGAACGTGAAGTGGGTATAGTACTTGGTACTGCTAAATATTACCTCTCTGGCGCACCAAATCAGTACTATATGTACCGTATTCAGGGAGCCATTAATGCTTATAACAGCGACAAAATCAAATATTTGCTCCTGAGTGGCGACAATGCTCAGCAAAGTTATAACGAACCAGTCACTATGCGCAGAGATTTGGTAAAAGCGGGTATTCCTGCTGCAAATATCGTACTGGATTTTGCGGGTTTCAGAACACTTGACTCAATAGTCAGAACCCGGAAGGTTTTTAACACCAATGACTTTACGATCATCACTCAACGATTTCATTGCGAACGAGCCCTATTTATCGCTATGCATATGGGAATTACCGCTCAGTGTTATGCGGTTTCGACACCTAAGAATATGATTACTGTTCGATTACGCGAAATCATTGCCCGCCTTGGCGCTCTGACTGATCTTTATATTCTGAAACGTGAACCTCGTTTCTTGGGCCCATTGATCCCCATTCCTGCTCCACATAAGGTCCCAAAAGGTATGACTGATTACCCCGCCGTAACCCCAGAAGAATTGTGGGAAATGGACAAAACCCAGCTTAAGCGGACCGGGCCAACACCGCCGTGATATCACGCCACCGCTGTTCCACTGGCCCTTGTGGGTAACGGCGTAACCACCAGCATGAAAAAAGAATATTCACTGCCCAAATAGGAAGAATAAATGCAAGTAATTCTAAACGACTAAATTGACCAAAAAACCCAAGGTTATAAAACAGCAGGGTGCAAATTAAGGTTTGTAGCAAGTAATTACTCATCGCCATTCGCCCAACCTGATTGAGCCAGTAATTAATTCGCCAGCATGAAATGACCGGCCAGAAACCATAGATTAAAGCCATATACCCCAGCGCCTGAAATGGCGTTACCAACTCAGCAAGGATATAACCGACAATACCTGACCAAAAGTAATCCCAATTATGGGTATATTGGAACACCACAGAGAATATCTGAACAGCAATACTAAGAGGTATCAGCAATAGCGCCACATTTCGGTAATGGCTCACTGAAAATTCACCTTTTAGCCAACCATTACGCATTAATCCAGCACCACATGACATAATACCGATAAGCTGCCAACCATACTGAACAAACAGCATGACCATCATCAACATGACCTGATTGAAACGCTCTTTTACTGCCAGCCATCCACCAGACGTTTTCCAATATGTTTCGTATAACATCTGGAATTCCGTCGACTGCCAAGAAACATCATTAGATCCGCCACTGGAAAGAAAGCCGAGAATAAACAATAACGCTAATCCGATCAGATAAAAAATAGCGCCTTGCATAAATAACCTGTTACTGGCGCTATTTTGGCTGATCAATTGAAAGCTGAAAAGACCGGCCAAACTATAAGCGAGCAAAATATCACCATCCCATAATAAGATGCCATGTCCCATTCCAATTAGAGCAAGTATGGTTAATCGTGGATAATTCCAGATTTTGCCCCTTGGTAATAGTAGCTCCAATGCCGCACCAAATAAAAAGGCCAAAATACACAGGAACTTTCCCTGAACAAAGACGCTAAGTACAGACCAGACAATCAAATCAGTTAAAGAAGCTGAACCATTATATGCCGGATTCAAATAAGCGGCCGATGGCAAAGCAAAACCGGAGATATTGAGTAGCAATATCCCCAGTATTGCCAGGCCACGAATACTATCCAGTGAGTCAATTCTCTGGCAGACCATTCTTATATCCCGATGTAAAGATTACACATGGCGAGTTGTGCGTAAAAACTCTTGACGGGTATTTTGACTAGATTTAAACAATCCACCCAAGGAGGTTGTCGTCGTGGTACTGGTTGCATCGCGGATGCCCCGCGCTTTCACACAGTAATGAACCGCATCAATTGATACGGCAACATTATTGGTGCCAAGGAGTGTCTGTAATGCAATCAGGATCTGCTGGGTCAGTCGCTCCTGAACCTGTGGGCGCTGAGAAAAAAATTGCACAATACGGTTAATTTTAGACAACCCAATCACTTTATCTTTTGGAATATAGGCAACCGTCGCCTTGCCATCAATGGTCACAAAATGGTGTTCGCAGGTGCTGGTGAGTGTGATATCACGAACGGTCACCATTTCATCCACTTTCATTTTATTTTCTATCAATGTGATTTTCGGGAAATTGCTGTAGTCCAACCCTGAAAAAATCTCATCGACATACATTTTCGCAATACGACTGGGGGTTTCTGCCAAACTGTCATCACGCAAATCGAGATTCAACAATTTCATAACTTCCGTCATATGCTCCTCAATCCGCGCTTTGCGCACTTCCGGCGCCAATGCCTGACCACGCAAAGGCGTTTCAAGACCACGAGCTTCCAGTGCCGAATGCACAAGCTCAGCTTCTTTACTTAAAGACGACATTATTTTCTCCAAAGACATTACTTTCCATCATCTGGCGGGTAGTCAATTGATATTCGAGTCATGAGTACCATCACTGAAACAGTCACGACTAACAGGTAACTATTGCACACACTGTAAATGAGCACGTGGTGATTATCCAGTGATAGCTTTTCATGATTAGATGAATTCTTTACACACGCACTTCGCTGGTCGGTTTATTCCTGTTACAAACCAATAATCCGGCAATGATCAAGGTAATCAATGCGACATATAACGCAGGCTCCAATCTCCCGGTTATTGCGGTGGAAACCGCTGACAGCATCGGCCCAATAAGCTGCCCAACAGCATATCCTGTCGTCAATAACCCGGCCATATAACGGCTATGTTCCGGAGCTAATTCACGACCATACTGAAACGCCATTTGCACCACACACATAAAACCACCACCAACCAACAAAGAGCTTAATGCCAGACCACCTATTCCCGGAATGATCTCAGCGATAAGAATGCCCACCGCCTGAATCCATAAAGTGATCGCCAGCCGGATTTGCGTTGTCAGCATATGGCGGGTCAGAATAGCAAAACCGATGCCGATGACTGCGGCGGCACCAAATATTGGCCAGACAAACTGGGCAAACAAGCTGCCAGGGAAACGATCACTTGCCATTTGCGAAAGAAAAGTCGCAGGTAAAATATAACCAAACCCCGCTAAACTGTAGCTCCATACCAGCCGCTTAATTGCAGGTGTCAAAGTCAGTTTCTTCACCTCAGCCTGCGAACGGTGTAGCTCACCACTACGGGGCAAATGCCGACTAATATAGATACTACAAATCAGTGCCAAAATGCCATATAACAGCCATGCTTCGGCAGCGCTCACTTGCCATGCTTGAATACCAATAGCAAGGATACCAGTAACGAATATTCCGACTCCCGGTCCGGCAAATATGGCAGCGCTCAACGCAGGACGATTCAATCTAGCCAACTGTTCATTGGCCCATGACGTTACTAACACCAATGTCCAACCACTCGCCCAACCAATAAAAAAACGGGCGATACTGTGCAATATCGCCCCATACAGTAGTGCAGAGAGCAATGTGATAATCACTGCTCCCCATAATCCGGCCCAAAGCCGATATTCAATCAAACGGTGCGCCCGCATTGCATCATAGGAACCGGCCAGATACCCCAGATAGTTAAAAGCCGCAACGATACCGGCCCCCGTCAGACTAAACTGGAATTCCGCGATCATTAAAGGCACTTGAGGAGTGAAGGCAGTACGCCCAATTCCCATAGCGACAACCAGTGCCAAAAATCCACTCATTGAGATATGAAAAGCCAGGTAGCGGTGACTCTGTTGCGGGGGAGTTGAATTATTCATAGTCATAAAATATTATTTTTTTAATTTATTTCTCATAAGCTATAACAGAAATTAAATACAATACACACCTTTAATTAACAAAGCTCCCGGAAAAACGTAAATTATTTCTGCCCATAAATAAAAAATCAGTAAGCAATTAATTACAGTATCTGGAACGTCGGAATATATGAATTTCCGTATTCTGCTCCACTTATTTATTTCTACCTCTACTAAGTTACCTCTATTAAGGTTAAATCGAGTTTTACAACACAACATTAGCTGAATTAACCAGACTTCCACACAATAATGCCAAAATGGTACTAACAAACCTGTCTATAAGAGATATGATTCATCATGTTATGTACAAATATTAATAAGGAGCATTTTTATGTATAAAGCATTTCAAGGTAAGACAGCCATTGTTACCGGTGGTGGAACCGGTATAGGACGGGCTATCAGTATTATGCTGGCGAAACAAGGTGCTGCTGTCGCGGTGATCTATTCACAAAGTGAGCTTGAAGCGCTGGAAACAACAGAAACAATTATCAAAGATGGGGGACAAGCTATTGCGATAAAAGCGGATGTTGCCGACGAATCTGCCGTACAGGCGATGATAAACACTGTCGTGGAAAAATTTAATGGGATCGACTATCTGGTAAATAACGCGGCGACAACCAGACAACTTCAATTTGAAGATCTTGATGCCATATCTAGCGATATTTGGGATACCATTATTGATGTTAATGTGAAAGGCACATTTCATTGTTGCCGATATGCGGCACCTTATCTTAAAGCAAGAACGGGGAGTGCTATCGTGAATGTCGGTAGTATCGCTGGCGAAACGGGCCTGGGTTCTTGTATCCCCTATGCCGCTTCCAAATCAGCGGTTCACGGGCTGACAAGATCCTTGGCTCGGGCACTGGCTCCATCGGTCAGGGTTAACTGCGTAGCGCCAGGCGCCGTTGAAACAAGATGGTGGAAAGGGAGAGAAGAGAAAATGCATACACTTTGCACTTATTTACCCTTAGAAAGAATTTCAACGCCAGAAGATGTTGCAGAAATAACCTTAATGTTGTTAAAAGCAGAATCGATGACAGGACAAATCATAACAGTTGACAGTGGTCAAACCTTATAATCTCTTGACCACTTTAACCCGGCTACAACAACAGCAAATTCCCTGACGCCAGGTTAATCGTGATGTTCTATGCGCTTATTACATATTGCGGCGTTTTGGATAACCGACACCAATATCGCCGCGTTTATGGAACATACGCTCAAAATCAAATATCACTCACACATATGATGATCTCTGCCATAATGCCATTAATAAAAAACGTTATCTGGGAGCTTCATTATGGATCACTGTCATACCTCTGGGTTGATCTCTTTGCAGCAGGCGTTGGAAAAACTTCTGACGCACGTTACACCACTGACTGACACAGAAACCGTCAGCCTCCCGCAAACATCAGGACGCATCACTGCAACAAATATTATTTCTCCTATTAATGTGCCCCCTTTTGCTAACTCAGCAATGGATGGCTATGCCGTGCACTATGCCGATTTAAACAGCAATAAACCCCTGCCTCTGGCAGGAAAAGCACTGGCAGGCGCACCTTTTCAAGGAGAATGGCCGGTTGCGACCTGTATCCGCATTATGACTGGCGCGCCTATTCCCACAGGTGCTGATACGGTTATTATGCAGGAGTACGCAGAAACTACTGATGATGGCGTCGTTTTCACTCAACCAACCAAGCAAGGTCAGAATATCCGTCTGGCTGGCGAAGATATTACTAAAGGCGCGGTGGTATTGTCGGCAGGCAGCAAATTATCCACCGCTCAATTACCCCTGATTGCGTCTTTAGGCATCGCCGAAGTCGAAGTGGTTCGCAAATTAAAAGTCGCTATTTTCTCGACCGGTGATGAACTACAAGCTATCGGTCATCCACTTAAGGAAGGGCAAATTTATGATACCAACCGTTTTGCTATTCGCCTGATGCTGGAAAAACTGGATTGCGACGTTATTGATTTAGGGGTTATTGCAGACAATCCCCAAGCTTTACGCCATGTTTTCGCACAAGCAGATCAACAAGCTGATTTAGTTATCAGCAGTGGTGGTGTTTCTGTGGGTGAAGCGGATTACACCAAGCAGATTCTGGATGAATTAGGAGAAATCAGTTTCTGGAAACTAGCAATTAAACCGGGTAAACCTTTCGCTTTTGGCAAACTAAAAAACGCCTGGTTCTGTGGTCTGCCTGGTAATCCAGTTTCAGCCATCCTGACTTTCTATCAATTAGTTCAACCTTTAATCGCTCGCCTGTCCGGCTTTACGGCATGGCAACCTCCTATGCGTATGCGCGTCAAGGTCACCACGCCATTGAAAAAGACACCGGGAAGAATGGATTTTCAACGGGGTATTGCTTCGGTGAATGAACAAGGTGAACTGGAAGTCCGTACGACAGGGCATCAAGGCTCTCATATATTTAGTTCATTCAGTCAGGGAAACTGCTTCATTGTTCTGGAGCGTGAACGTGGGCGGGTAGACGTTGGTGAAAATGTTGAAATCGAATTGTTCAATCACTTACTGAAAAATGAATAATGGCCATTGAACTCACAGACGCAGAAACCCTACGCTATAACCGTCAGATTGTTCTACGTGGATTTGATTTTGACGGTCAGGAAAAATTGAAATCTTCGGCGATCCTGATAGTCGGTGCGGGTGGTTTAGGTTGCGCAGCATCCCAATATTTGACCGCAGCAGGGGTGGGAACAATAGCACTACTGGATTTTGATACCGTTTCTCTCTCAAACCTACAACGGCAGATCCTGCATCGAGATGAACGTATCGGCATGGCTAAGGTGCATTCAGCCCAATTGACGCTCCGGGCAATAAACCCACATGTCACGATTAAAACCGTTAATGGATTACTGGAAGATCAGGCGCTAGATGAACTTATCAGCCAGAATGATGTTGTCTTGGATTGTACTGATAATGTGGCAATCCGCGAACAACTGAACCGCTCGTGTCTGGTAAGGAAAACGCCTCTGGTTTCCGGCGCAGCTATTCGCATGGAAGGACAACTCACGACATTTACTTATCAGCCAGATGCCCCCTGCTACCGTTGCCTGAGCAGACTGTTTGGCGAAAACAATCTGACATGCGTAGAAACGGGAGTTATGGCGCCATTGGTCGGTACCATCGGTACATTACAGGCAATGGAAACCATCAAACTCCTTACTGGATACGGTAAAGTCAGCAGCGGGAAGGTTTTACTGTTTGATGCAATGACAATGCAATTTCGTGACATTAAATTACTTAAAGATCCCAATTGCGAAGTGTGCAACAGTTAATCTATCTACCGATAGAAATAACAAGCAATAGAAATAACGCGCCCCGGTTATCTCAACCAGGGCGATTTATGCCACAAGATTATTACTCAATAATTCCCTGACTTCTTAGATATTCATCATAAGTACCTTTGAAATCAATGACCTTATCAGATTTAATTTCCATAACTCGGCTTGCCAATGAGCTAACAAATTCCCGATCATGAGAAACAAATATCAAAGTACCTTTATACAACTCAAGCGCAAGGTTCAGGGATTCAATGGATTCCATATCCAAGTGGTTTGTTGGTTCATCCATTATCAGAATATTTGGCTGTTGCATCATCAACTTACCAAATAGCATCCGCCCTTTCTCGCCACCCGATAATACTTTGACTTTTTTCTTAATATCATCTTGGCTGAACAACAAACGGCCTAATACGCTACGAATAGCTTGTTCATCATCCCCTTCTCTCTTCCATTGACTCATCCAGTCAAAAACTGTCAGATCGCAGTCAAAATCATTAGCATGATCCTGAGCATAGTAACCAATGCTACTATTTTCAGACCATTTAACTGTGCCACTGTTTGGCTCTGTTTCACCAACGAGCGTTTTCAAGAAAGTTGTTTTACCAATACCGTTAGCACCAATAACAGCGAGTTTCTCACCAACTTCCAGCAAGAGATTAAGATTTTTAAACAGAGGGCCACTGTCATAGCCTTTAGTCAAACCTTCCAGTTCCAGAGCATTACGGAATAATTTCTTATCCTGCTCAAAACGGATATAAGGATTCTGACGACTGGATGCTTTAACTTCTTCCAACTGGATTTTATCAATCTGACGAGCACGGGAAGTCGCCTGTTTTGATTTGGAGGCATTAGCACTAAAACGGCTGACAAAAGACTGCAATTCCGCAATCTGTGCTTTCTTTTTCGCATTATCAGCCACCAGACGCTCACGAGCCTGAGTGGCGGCAACCATATATTCATCATAATTACCGGGGAACAGACGCAGCTCACGGTAATCGAGATCAGCCATATGAGTACAAACGGTATTCAGGAAGTGACGATCATGGGAAATAATGATCATGGTGCTATTCCGTTCATTCAGTATTTGCTCTAACCAACGAATCGTATCAATATCCAGGTTATTCGTCGGTTCATCCAATAACAGAACATCAGGATTAGAAAACAGCGCTTGAGCCAGCAATACACGCAATTTCCAGCCTGGCGCCACTTCGCTCATCAAACCGTAATGCCGCTCTACTGGAATACCAACCCCCAGCAACAACTCTCCGGCACGCGCTTCAGCGCTATAACCATCCATCTCGCCATAAGCCACCTCAAGATCGGCAACACGATAGCCGTCCTCTTCACTCATTTCTGCCATTGCATAGATGCGGTCACGTTCCTGCTTTACCTGCCACAGTTCCGTGTGCCCCATAATCACGGTATCCAACACCGTGTACTCTTCAAAAGCAAACTGATCCTGACGCAGTTTACCAATACGCTCATTGGGATCGGTGCTGACATTGCCGGCAGTAGGCGTCAGATCACCTCCCAGGATTTTCATAAAAGTGGATTTACCAGAACCATTAGCGCCAATCAGACCATAACGGTTACCGTTGCCAAACTTGACAGAAATGTTTTCAAACAGGGGCTTACTGCCAAATTGCATGGTGATGTTGTTTGTACTTAACACTGCATTCGCTCTTACATTTAGAAACAAAAGGGAAATCGGAAAAATCGATAGTGGCGTATTATGCCACAATAGAACGAGAGTATCGCCTATAGTTATATACCCGTTATCTTTCAAGTTGCCTTTTTGTTGGCTGCACTCACTCACCCCGGTCACATAGTTCGCTATGCTCCCGGGGATTCGCACCCTTGCCGTCGCGATGCATCTTGAAATCCATAAGGTATATCTGTTTCTTCGACAAAAGGCTGGAATATGATAGGTAAACAGTTTGAAGTGATTGAAAAATATATATGAAAAAGTTTAATGTTACCAATAGTATAAGAATCTATGATTTACAATCTCGAACAATAATCCCTACCACGCTGCTTATGACTATGCATAGAGCCACGCTTACATATCGACATTAATTCTTTTTTAGTGTTTCGATCATGCCGGTAATCACTACCAAAATGATGGTTTACATTTCTAGTCCGTGTATTGACCTTTCTAAACAAGCAGCCATTTTTAATTTTCGATGAAATATTTTTCATGCCAAACTCTCTCATCTTCTTCATTTATCCCTATTTAATTAACTTTTTGAAAAAAACCACTCTTTCTGTCTCAACAAACCCAAGAGACAAATGAAGAGCCAGTGATTCTTCATTATTTATATCAGCATCTGATGCCATTTCAGTACATCCATGATCATTAGCCCAATTTTTAATATGCTCTATAAGTCGAGTTGCTAAACCTTTTCTTCTTAATTCCGAGGAAATATAGATCCCCTCAAGGTAAGCTACCGGTGAGGAATTGCACCCATTGACATATTCAAAACGTAGTGAAGCCTCTGCAAAACCGCAAAAATCACCTAAATCCGATCGAATCATAAAAGCAACCTGATTATCAGAATTCAAAATCGAGTTCATTTCTTCACGGTGATTTTCTTCTGATGCCGTAGGCCACAATGTACTCCGCAAATACAACCATTTATTAAAATTATGGCTGTTACTCACTACAATCTGATAGAGATTATTTTCCAACTGAATAGACGACGATTGCTGATATTTATTATCCATTTTTGACCCAGACATTTTTTCTATTTAGCGTATATCGTACTGCAAATTCATTCGTTAAAACAGACTCAAAACCTCAAAAGCACCCCTGACACCCCAAGGTTGTAATCCGATAAACGGGTCTGAATTCCCAAATCCTCGAAGAAACTGCGGGTACATGCAATAGCCTGATCAATTCGCTGTTCTTCATTTCCACCGGTAATACCCTAAACACGCTCACCATACGGCAACAATTTAGGGATTAATGATATTACGTTCACAACAATTTCCTTTTTTACCATTTTTTCATCAAGGATGTAATAGTCCCTATAGTGAATATAATCTTATCTCATTATCCAAATATGTGTTAATCAATAAATTAGTAAACTTCTTAACAAGAATAAAGACTCATTCAATATTACAATCCATTAACATCTCATCAATATAATGATGAATTAATGTTCAAATAATAAAGCTATTATTAATTCATCATAGACTTGGCGGCCTATTTTTATTTGACATTATAGTTGTTTTATATATTAGTTATTAAAAACATAGACATATTTTATCATCTATATCTACGTTTTTAGGTACAAAAATATAATTAACCGGTTGTTATTTTATAATAAAACACAAAGAGTAAAAAAATTGACTTTTATCTGAGAGAACAGGTATCTTAAAAAACATCAAGACAAAATAAAGCTTTTTATCTACACCATTTAATAGATAGTTTGTTTTTAACTTTAATCTTTTAAAAGGATAAAAATTATTAAAGACGATAATAAAATGGTGATAGCGATAAGTAAAAAGGCTGAGATATAAAAATTTAACTTCAGGAAATATAAAGAAACGGAATTCTAATAAGAAGTAAAAATTAGCTATCAAATATAGCTAAAAAGGTTGGTTTCACCCCAAGTTATTTTATATAACCATAACAGGTTGAATTAAAATCTTGGAATTTATTAATTATATTTTTAACATCAATCACAAGAGGTAATATCATGTCAGAGATCGAAGCAATTTCTTTAAAAGCACCAATCAGCGTTATTGCAAAAGTAACTAACAAATCAGAATATAAACTTAAACTTATTCAGGATTCTATCCGTCTGGATCAAGGTGAGTGGACTACTCTTCCTCCTCAAGTCATTAACAGAAGCAATGATAGCACGCCTGGAAAAGCGATTTGGAGAAGTGATTCAAACAGCCTGTTAGGTGGTGTTGCAGGACGCTGTACCTATGTATTTGTAGATAGCAAAGGCGAAATCTATAGCATTTATATTACATGGAACAATCCTCTAATTGGCAGCAGCAGCTACTCAATCTCAACCGATTATTTAGGTGATGATTTACATTTATCCTATACAGCAGATGGCGGTAATAATCCAGTAGTAGAATATATGATTGTAAGCTAATACTTAATCACTAGTATTAACAGCCATTCCTGTGAGAAGATATTTTCATTAATATCTATACAACAGGAATGGTTTATTTATTCAGAGAGGTAATATTTTCCCAATCTTAATCAATTATGAATTCTTACTTACTCTTATCATTCCTGTATAATTCTTTCATCATAATAACACCATTTTTTATTATAAGGCTGACTTTAATATGTTTTTATAGATGGAGAGCGATAAGTATTAAAACGATCGAGTAAGATAGCAGGATCTTGTTCAATTATTGCCATATGACGATATTTTTCATGCAAGAATTGTTCATCAGCCATTTTATTAATCATAGCAATTAGCGGATCATAAAAGTTATTAATATTAAGAATACCGCAAGGTTTCGTATGTAACCCAATCTGACTCCAGGTAAATACCTCACTAAACTCTTCCAACGTACCAAAGCCACCAGGCAAAGCAACAAAACCATCAGCTAATTCAATCATTTTGTTTTTACGCTGATGCATCGTTTCAACAACGTATAATTCAGTCAGATTTTTATGTGATATTTCTCGCGCTTCCAATAATGTTGGAATAACACCAATCACTTTCCCGCCCTCTGCCAAAACCGTATTAGCAACAGTTCCCATAATACCCACGCTGGCGCCACCATAAATGAGCGTAAGATTACGTTTAACCAACTCCTTTGCGAAGATAATGACATTTTCTTTATAGATCTCAGATATACCCAAGCTTGAACCACAATAAACAGCTATACTTTTCATTATCTCAGCTCCTGTTACTTTACCTTCACATGAAAAATAGGATTATACGTTAGTATCACAATCATACAACTCACTTATAAAACGGATACCAAGAAAAACAAAATAAACACGGTTTCTTTCATATTCAATACATTAGCATTAATCATAACTTATTCTTAATTATTATGATATAAAATCAAGCCTCAACCAGATTGTAATAAGTACCTTCATCACTTGTAATCCCTAAATTATCAACATATTAAAATACAATGTAAATTTATACCAAAATTATATACCAATAATGAAATTTAATTTCACTATAACTATATAATATGGTCTAATAAATGAAAAATATTTCACTAAAATTATATTCTCTAAACCTATTGAGTTATCTGCATTTCACTGCGAAGATTATCGGCCAGATCACTTGATTTTAATTGAGGTTTTGCCCGGATGTCTTCTTCCAAGCTCCAAAAGAGTGCCTTTCCATTAATACCTGTAATACTGTTACTGCTTGCCATGACATCAATTCAGGGCGGTGCTTCTCTTGCCAAAACGCTGTTTCCAGTCATCGGTGCACCGGGTGTTACCGCACTGCGCCTAGGTCTTGGAACTATCATTCTATTTATTATTTTTAAACCCTGGCGTCTGCGTTTTAGCCGAAAATCCATCATGCCACTGCTTACATATGGTATTGCTCTTGGCGCGATGAATTATACATTTTATATGTCACTGACAACTATTCCTTTAGGTATTGCCGTGGCTCTTGAATTCACCGGCCCACTGGCTGTAGCTATGTTCTCATCACGCCGACCAATAGATTTTCTTTGGGTGGCATTGGTTATCGCCGGCTTAGCTTTCCTCCTACCCATTGGCAATAATAATATTGATAGTTTAGATCCGATAGGGATTATTTATGCACTCAGCGCAGGTGTTTGCTGGGCACTGTATATTATTTTCGGCCAACGCGCCGGGGCAGGTCATGGAGCAGCAACTGTGTCTATTGGTTCATTTATCGCTGCTATGATATTTTTCCCTGTCGGTTTGATACAAACGGGGCCAGAACTATTATTTGATATGTCAATTCTCCCTCTGGCACTGGCAATTGCGATTCTGTCTACTGCATTCCCATACACACTGGAAATGATTGCTCTGACCCGTTTACCTGCACAAACATTTGGTACTATGATGAGCCTTGAACCCGCACTGGGTGCGCTATCTGGTATTGCGTTTCTGAATGAGCATTTAACGATAACGCAATGGCTAGCACTGTTCTGTATTATTTTTGCCTCCATCGGTTCTACGTCAACAATAAAAGGAGAACCTAAAATCACCGAAGTCGATTAATCATTTTATTTAATCGAAATAAAATAGAAGCCGGAGGAATAAAATCATTCTCCGGTTTTTTATAAATAAGAAACTCATTCATGACCAAATTATTCACACAGACTCACCTGATAAATTATTATACTTTCCAATATTAATCTAAGAATTTTATGGTAAATATTTTACTATAAAAATTAACTATTGATTTAATAGGAATAAGCTATATGACTTAAGACTAATATCGAGTTACATTCATCTCATCAATGAAAAACTCATTATTAACATCAAGGGAAAATTATTATGGGGACTGCCAAATTAGTCAAAACAGAGACATCCACACTACTTTATACTCGTAATGATGTCGATAATGACATTAAGCAGGAAACAATTGAAATTCTGAACCATATGGTGATCCAATTTATTGATCTTTCACTGCTTACCAAACAAGCACATTGGAACATGCGTGGCAGAAATTTCATTTCCATCCATGAAATGCTGGATACCTTTCGTGCCACGATTATTGAACATTCGGATATCTTTGCAGAAAGAGTCGTACAACTTGGTGGAATAGCTCTCGGCACCGTGCAAGAAGTTAATAGACACACAGCACTGAAAAGCTACCCAACAAATATCCATGACGTACAGGATCATCTAAAAGCATTAGCCGACCGTTATGGTGTTGTCGCTAACGATATCCGCAAAGCGCTGGATGAAGTTGAGGATGAAAACACCGCAGATATGTTAACTGCCGCCTCTCGTGATCTCGACAAATTCTTATGGTTTATTGAAGCAAGCGTTGAGCAGTAAAATATAAAGAGCCGTCACATTAAGAGCTCTGAGACTTACAGGCCCCTGTTAACAACGGGGCCTGTTTGCATTGACCTTTCATCACCCATACCCGACACGGCAAAACATCATAAAATGCCCTCCACATGGACAAATTTCGCCACATCCTTTAATAATCAGCACAAATTGTCTATAATCCACACTTATTTTCAGAAATAACTTGAGGAAATAAAAAAATGGACAACGAAGTAAAAGATAGTAACGGCACCCTACTTAATGATGGCGATTCTGTACAGGTCATCAAAGATCTAAAAGTAAAAGGCACATCAGCAACGTTAAAACGCGGCACTTTGATTAAAAATATCCGTCTTACCCATCGTGAAGATGAAATCGAATGTAACGCAGATAAAATCAGAGGGTTAGTATTGAAAACCTGTTTCCTGAAAAAAGTAGGATAAACCGCCTTTTCTATCGATTTTATTTACCAAATTAGCCGCCCCCTATAAAGAGGGTGGCGCAAAAGGCTAGCATTTTTGCTAAGAGTAAAAATAAACCGCGATTTTGGGTAGATTTATTCTTGGGCTCTATCAATTATTACCTTCAGAGCGGTTTTGCTGTTCCTTGTTAAGTTTATCTCTGTAAGATAAAAAAACTGCTCTTAAAGGTTTCTAGTCGTTTTATCTCCATTAGGGAGTGAGACGCTGTACCGCACACTGTCGCCGAAAGGCAATCCGACACTCAAAACTCTGCGTAGCGTAGTTGCAGCCACAGGGCTCCAATTTTCGCATATTGCGGCGACAGCTTAATCCTTAATTGATAGGAATTATAAAGCCTGGATGGTACCGAGGTTATTCATATTATTGCTATGTTACTGCCCATAACGACAAGAATCGGCCTTGCTTTCGCTAATTGTGAGTTTCAATTATCCTTTTTTATGCTCTCAATTTCCGCCTCTGAAATAACCTCCGGCTGCTCAATAGGGAAAACAGGCAGCGCTTGCAATAATCTTGGGCCATACCTTTTGCTCAGTAAGCGCCTGTCATAAATTACCACATCACCATAGCATTCATGACTACGGATCAGTCTTCCTACTTGCTGAATAAGACTAAAAGAAGCGCTTGGTAAACTCTGCACTTCAAAAGGATAACGTTTGAGTGATTTCAACCACTCACTTTCAGTAATAATGACCGGATTATTGACCGGCGGAAATGAGATTTTTTGAATGTGAACCTGGGACAGATAATCACCCTTTAAATCCAAACCTTCCGCAAAAGATTGCAATCCAACCAATACGCTACATTGCCCTTCATTGATACGCTGACAATGAGTTTCCACTAACCGATAACGTGGCTGATCCCCCTGCACCAATAACATCAAGCGTAAATCTGTCACATAAGAGAGAAAGATATCCATCGCCCTCTGACTGCTGAACAAAATCAACATGCCTTTATGTTGCTGCCTCAGCAATTGAGCCCTGAAATAACACGCCATCTCTTGCAAATGAGCAGTTTCATTGTGCAGTGTCGGCTCCAATGACATTTTGGGAATAATCAGTTTGCCCTGCCGCCTATGATCAAAAGGTGATGACAATGTGACAAAACGGTCGCCTGCTTTTTCAGTTAACCCAGTCAACTCCTGAATACGGGAAAAACTATTCAGAGAACAAAGCGTTGCCGATGTCACAACCACATGAGGAATGCTACGCCAAAGCAGTTGATTAAGCTGTTCGCTGACTCTGATACCGGCACAATGGAAGTAAAGGTGCGACTGATTTTTCTCATCACGGCGTCTCAGCCATTTTGATACCGGTGCACTGGATGACTCTTCCAACGCTGCCAAGCGCCACAGCTTAGTCATATTTTCAAAATATCCCAGCGTACGACTGGTATGCAAAATAGACCGATGCAATCTGACAATATCCTGTTTAGCCGTCCGCTCAGTCAGATCATTCAGTATCGCTTCTGCCAGACCCCGTAAACCGTCGGTCAATTTAAATAGCTGCTGGCAGCAAAGTAGCAAGTTATCCGGTAATTTACCCATCCCGAACAGATACTCATCTACTTCATTCTTTTCAGGTAAAAGCGCCTGAGTGATAATTGCGAGTTCTTTAAAGCATTCCCGTAGTTTTTCACTATGCTCATTCAGGCGACTGGCATTAGCTAAGCGTGGTGGCTTTGCCGGATGGAATTGCACCAGATATTGCTCAACATGACGAACAAAAGTATCTAATTGACCATTAAGTTGAAACAGAGTGATTTCCCCCTCAACTTCCAGAGAATCCCTGGCAACATCCGGTATATGGTGTCCTTCGTCGAGTACCAATAACAAATTTTTAGCATCAGGGAGTACCGATTCATTCTCCAATGCCGCCATCACTAACGCATGGTTAGCGACCACCACATCTACATTATCTATCTCACGGCGAGCAATAAAAAACGGGCAACGATGATAATACTGACAGTTACGTCCCAGACAATTTGCTTTATCTGTACTCACTTTCGTCCACAAAGCATCGGACAAAGCCAATTTATGGTGATCACGCAACCCATCCCAGGCAAAAGTTGTGTAATCACTACGCAACCGACGACACAATTCCCTCTCTTCACTACTGGCAAGCTCTGTTTTGTCCTCAACCAAAAACATGAGATCGATCTGCTCACTCTCGGTTGCACAGATAGCTTCAAGATTGCGTGGGCAAACATAACGACCACGACCAAAAGCACCGGTAAATTTCAGATCGGGAATAATTTTACGCAACAGAGGAAGGTCTTTACTGTAAATCTGATCTTGTAAAGCGACATTCGCCGTACTCACGACCAATGGCTTACTTTCCGCTCTGCTGATAGCAATGCCAGGTAGCAGGTAAGAAAGGGTTTTACCGATTCCCGTTGGCGCTTCAATAACCAAATGACGCCCTTCCTGATCCGCAAGTGTTTTTGCAACTTCGGCAATCATCTGTCGCTGCGGAGCACGAGAAATAAAACCATTAATATGTTGAGGTAATGTCTTATACCACTGACTTATCTGATTTTTTATTGAATTGGAAAGTGCCATTGGATTCTACTGCCATGAAATCGGAGCGCTATTGTCCCACAGAGCAAAAATGAAATCAGCTTCATACCGAGACAACAATCGGTCAACCCACCATTTAATTCCACATTCGTTAAATTGGTGAGTACCTTGTCAGCTATTCAGAACGCTATATACTGCCTATTTTCTACAACACCTGAGAACAATAATGAAAAAGCTCCTTATCATTTTCATCGCTATCTTTGCATTTGGTTCAATTGGCGGCGTATTCTTGGCGGGCCTTAATATGTATACCCGTTCAACCACACCGATAGAATCACCAACCAGTCAACAACAAGAAACCACCACAGCGCCGGTACAATAACAATAGCGGGCCGTGACACTGACTTATCTTTGTATCTAATTCATCTTCGTATCAAGTGAGGGATTCCATGAATAACGCATACTTTGTCACTCCACAATGGTTAAAAGATCATCTTGATGATAAGAATCTCGTCATCCTTGATGCAACCGCCCCACCACCACCTCAACAGATTGATTGTCATAAACTTTGGCTGGATACCCATATCCCCAACGCCCAATTTTTTGATTTAGACAAAATTGCCAATCATCAAAGTGGATTACCTCACATGCTGCCCGATTCGCAAACTTTCAGTCAGGCTGTTGGCGCGATGGGGATCAGTGAAAATCATTTAGTCGTGATTTATGACCAAGGCAATATGTTCTCTGCCCCTCGTGCATGGTGGACATTTAAGATATTCGGTAGCCACAACGTCCGTATTCTTGATGGCGGTTTACAAGGCTGGCAACAGGCCGGATTGCCAACAGAATCAGGTGAAGTGAAACGCAATCCCCAAATCTTTAATACCGATTTCGATGCCGACAAAGTGAAATCCCTGGAGCACATTCTGGATGTGCTAAATGATCAACAAACCCAAATTGTCGATGCCAGAGCAACAGACCGTTTTCAAGCTAAAGCACCAGAACCGCGTCCTGGATTAAGAATGGGCCATATTCCTGGCAGTAAAAACGTTCCGTGGACGATGTTGGTAGAGAATGGTCACTTTAAATCAGAAACTGAAATTACAGATATTTTCCATAAGCAAGGCGTCGATTTAAACAAACCGGTTATCGCCAGTTGTGGATCAGGTATGACTGCTGCCGTTTTAGTATTGGGTTTAGATATCATCGGCAAGAAAGATGTTTATTTATATGATGGATCATGGGCTGAATGGGGAGCAGACAATACTCTACCACTTGAGAAATAATTAAATACTATAGGGCATATTCACTCTATGCCCTTTAATTATTTAATATACCCTTCATCTTTCA
>NZ_JAHZMK010000015.1:32874-59887 GCF_020387775.1 Photorhabdus antumapuensis | reverse complement strand
TCATTCACTTGCCGCCGCGCTGCGGCTCGAAATCTATTAGGTATATAAACAAATAGATATATTTTCAGTAATCAAAGAGCATCCAATCAAATAAGTTCCATATCGTTATATTTCATAATCCTATCTATTAATTTCTCAATAAAGATTATCATTTATCAATCATAGTTACATAAAACAATCAAACGAACATATTTGTAAATTTAAATATTATTATTATCAACTTAAAATTCAACTCTGTTTTTTATTTAAAAATAAGATTAAGATATTATTCCAATAGGGATTGTCTTTAGCGGAAATACATAAGGAGATCAGCACTAAGATGGGTTTAAAACCCATTGATTTTTATCTGGAATATTACCCTGTTCCACGTTCTACTACAAAGAAATAAAAATAAAATATCCCTATGCAATGGGTTATAAAAAAGTTGAATATTGATACTTTTACCAGAGCATAATATCAAAATTTATATTATAAAAATGGAGAGTAAAAATGACTATTTCTCTTAAAGATCAAAGAATAAATCTCGCACTCAGCTTTATCAGTGGTGCAGGGAGTATAATCACTGAAAAACCAGAGCCGACTATAGTTGCAGAAGATATTCAAACATCACTGGAAAAGAGCAGAGTGACAGCCAACAGATTTTCTATTATTTGGGGGCCCGCCGTTTTTCGCGTTGATAACGACAAAAACACCAAGGGTAATAAGGACGACCACGTTTTATTCATTGTAAAAAATCGCAAGATTCCCCATGATTATCGCATCGTTATCCGAGGATCATGGTCTGATGTTAACTGGCAAGTTGAAAATTTTGCTGTACATGAAACAGTAAACTGGTCACTTTGGGATCAGAATATTCCTGAAGAATTTAAAGATGCTAAGATTTCTTATGGAACCCACATAGCATTAAACTATATTGTTAATCAAGTAAAAAGTAACAATATTCCTGGATATGGAGAATCACTCATCGAAGCAATTAATAAAATTGCTTCGGAAAAAGGCATACATAATATTACCATCACCGGGCACAGTTTGGGTGGTATTCTCGCTTCTACCCTTGGATTGTATTTAAAACGCTTATACCTTAATAAAGGGAACAATAATATTCGTATTCATGTTTGCTCTTTTGCCAATCCAAATACCGGTAATAATATTTTTGCATCTTATATTAAATCTGTTTTTAACGGTACCTTAACAACCAGCTATAAAAGCCATTTTTTAAGGATATATAATCGTAAAGATGTTATTTCCCTCATTTGGAATCTGGATGGATTAGAGAAAATCCCAACCATCTATGAACCATTAATTAAATTAGATGAGAAATTAATTAACAGATTTAAAAAGATTGTTCTTCTCGTGCAAGATAAAGGTTACACCAAACTCACGCCAGACTTACCTTTTACAGCACCTATTGCAGAACTGGATCTCAATAAGCAAGTTGTTTTTCAACATATTAAAGCCTATGCCAACCAATATGGCATGAATTTATTAGAGGTTAATGACGGCACCCAACCACCTACTGATGATATTGTGGTTATTAATAGTAATCTATCTCAAGATATTGTTGATTATTTCCTACAGATACCTCTGCCTGAATGAAAATATTAATGTCGCATAAATTTATTATGCTTTATCTATATTTTATCTAAACTTAACGGAGCCTTATTATAAAGGCTCCATTAAACTAAGCTATTTAAATATAATAATAAAACCCCTTTTCTCTATATATCATTAGAATATCATCGATTTATAATTATTCCCAATAATATTATTCACAAAGATAATCTCAAAGCTATTTATATATTACTACCATTAAGCAATATATATAATCCAAAAAGATAGCAATAATATTAACATGTAATTATTCAATATATAACCTCAATCATTTACTTTTAATTTATAAATAAATAATTTATATTTTTGTCAAGTAAAATAATATCAAAAAACCCATGTGCTTATTTGACAGATTTGAAAGTTATTATTAACTTTAAGTTAAATTCTGTTTTTGTCTAAATGGAAGAGCAAAAGAATTAAATCTTGATATTTAGACCCTATGGATTTCAAGTTGCATCGCGACGGCAAGGGAGCGAATCCCCGGGAGCATAGCAAACTATGTGACCGGGGTGAGTGAGCGCAGCCAACAAAGAGGCAGCTTGAAAGATAACGGGTATAGACCGACACCTCGCATTAACACTTATTACATGAAAAAATAAGGAGTAAAAATGACTATTTCTCGTGAAGATCAAAAAATAAATCTCGCGCTCAGCTTCGTTATTAACTCTGGAGGTATAAAAACTAGCAAACCAGAACCGGGCATTGTTTCGGAAAATATCCACAGATCATTGGAAAGCAGTCAAGCAACAGCAAACAAATTCACTATCATTTGGGGACCCGCTGTGTTTCGCGTTGATGACGTTGATGGGAAAAAAAGCGTTATAGATAAAAAGGACGATCATGTTCTATTCATTGCGCAAAATCGCCATGACCCAAATGACTATCGCGTGGTTATTCGGGGATCATGGTCCGATATTAACTGGCTCAATGAAGATATTATTGTCTGTAAAACTCAAGATTGGGCACGATGGGATTCAAGATCACCTGAAAATGCCAAGATAGCCTACGGAACTGACATGGCATTAGGCTATATTCTTAATCAATTGAAAAGCAACAATCCTCCGGGTTATGGAGAATCGCTCACTGATGCCATTGATAAAATTGCCCAGAAAGAAGGGGTACAAAACATTACTATTACAGGACACAGTTTAGGAGGCGTGCTATCTTCTACCATTGGTTTATATCTAAAAAGACGGTATCTTGATAAGGGAAACAACAATATTCGAATTAATGTCTGTGCTTTTGCAGGCCCAACTGCTGGCAACGATACTTTCGTATCCTACTCTGAATCTATTTTCAATGATATATTAGTTGCCGGTTATAAAAGTAATTTTCTGAGAATTCATAATAGTATAGATGTCGTTCCCTTAGCCTGGCATATAAAAGGTTTAGAGGAAGTTAAAGCTATCTATCCAGTGTTAACTGTAACAATTAATGCTCTTATCCTCTCGGTCCTTGATAAGAATTACACGCAAATTTTCCCAGATTTCCCTATTCATTCACAGATTTCAATATCACCAATAGCGTCGTTTGATGATTTACTGGTTAATGTTGGCAATCAACATATTCATGCCTATACCAAAGAGTATGATATGAGTTTCATCACCATTGATGATAATTCAAATATACCGACTGATTACGATATTGTTGTCATTAATGATAGCCTATCCGAAAGTATCATTGATCTCTTCAAATTTCTAACCAAGGATAAAATCAGCATTACATAATTTTATATTATTATGTATGATATAAATGGGGCCTTTATTAAAGGTTCCATTAATTGCAATAAATTAATTTCCATGAACAGCATGATATACAAAGTAACTCATATAATCTTTCAAAGATGTAATTATATTTCGTGTAATTATTTGGCACATCATATTTATCGCTTATCTTTAATTTCACAACAAATAATTTATATATTGACATACAAACAATATTAAAAAAATCCTTATATTCATTTGACAGATTCAAAATTCATTATTAACTTTAAACTTAACTATATTTTCTATTTAAACGTAAGCTTAGAAAAATTAAACCTTGATGTTTGAACCTAAAAATCAGATCAACATTTAAAAATGGGAGAGATAAAAATGACTATATCTTGTGAAGAGCAAAAATTAAATCTTGCATTAAGCCTTATTATTAATTCTGGAGAAATTTCTGACAAACCAGATAACATAAAAGTCATTGAATGTGATATTAATAAATCACTTAAAAACAGTAAAGCAACAACAGATAAATTCTCTATGGTTTGGGGACCGGCTATATTCCTTATTGATGAAACATCCCATGACAAAAAATATGATCACGTTGTCATGATTGTGAAAAATATCGATAATCCAAGTGACTATCGCATTGTCATTCGGGGAACCTGGTCTAAGATTAACGAGTTTGATGAAGATCTTCATGTATCTAAAACTGTAGACTGGTCGAATTGGGACACTAATATTCCTCAAGAATTTAAAGACGCTAAAATCTCCCATGGAACAGACTTAGCATTAACCTCTCTTATTAATGGCTGTCCTCTTAATGAGGACAATGAACCACTAATCGATAAAATTAATAAAATTATCAAAGAAGAAGGGCAAAATAAGATACTGAATATTACCGTCACTGGGCATAGTTTGGGCGGTTTACTTGCTTCTACTATTGGCTTATATCTGAAGAGAAAATACCTTCATGAAGAAAACAACAATATTCGTATTCAAGTATGTACTTTTGCAGCCCCAACTGCCGGTAATGATATTTTCGCCTCCTATTCCGATTCTGTTTTTAAAGGCACATTAGGCCCTGATTCTTATGAAAGTAATTTTTTAAGAATTCATAATAACCATGATATCGTTCCCTTGGCATGGGCTAAACATGATTTAAAGAAAATTGAGAAACTCTATCCAATACTAATAATTGGAGTTGAGATTTATATCCACAAAACCCACCATATAAACTATACCCAACTCTCCCCAGAGTTCTCTTTTTCAGAGAAGTTAAATAAACATCAAAACTTACTTGATAGTATAGGGTTTCAACATATCAATGCATATCCAAAATATTATAAAATGACTTACAAAGAAATTCATGGCAATTTACCGATACCGACTGGTTGCGATATTGTTGTGGTTGACAATAACTTATCTAAACATATTCATGACTGTTTCAGCTCTCTAATTAAAGATTAGAGCAATATTACATAACCTTACCCTATTGTAATATATTTTTTGATTCATCAGTAATGGAACCTCTATTAAAGGTTCCATTCATTGCAATAAATTACAATTAAATAGAGTAAATAAATTATTTTTCCTACCTATCACTAATTACAGCAATTCACTATCACTCACTTTTGTAGATACCAATATAAATTATTTTACATAGCTAATAATATAGCTATGCCCTTCACGTTATCATTACCAATAGCTATACCCTTCATCTTTCAAGCTGCTGCTTTGTTGGCTGCTTTCACTCACCCCAGTCACATAGTTATCTATGCTCCTAGGGATTCGTTCACTTGCCGCCGCGCTGCAACTCGAAATCTATTTGGTATAGATAATTTATTTTGTTAAATAAAATAACCTTAAAAAATTATATACTCCCATTTAACAGGTTTAAAGATTATTATTAACTTTTACTCTGTTATTTAAATAAAAACCCAAAGTATTGATCATTGATGTTTAAGCTAACACATTAGATCAACATTCATCATATTAAAAATTGGAAATAAAAATGACGATTTCTCTTGAAGATCAAAAAATAAATCTCGCGTTAGGCTTTATTATTAACGCAGGAAGCATAATAACCTATCAATCAGAACCGGCTATCGTTTCAGAAAATATTCAAAAAGCATTAGCAAGTAGCAAAGCAACAGCAAATAGATTCTCTATCATTTGGGGACCTGCTGTTTTTCGTGTCGGTAGTGTTAATAATAAAACAAGCGTTTCAGATAAAAAAGATGATCACGTTTTATTCATTGTAAAAGATCTCAAAAATCCAAACGATTATCGAGTCGTTATTCGTGGTTCATGGTCCAATGTTAACTGGTTTGATGAGAATTTTAATGTAAGCACAACTGAAAACTGGTCAATTTGGGATTCAAAAGCCCCCAAAGATGCTAAAATTTCAAAAGGAACCCATATAACTTTAGACTATATTGTCAACCAAATAAAGAGCAATAACCCTCTTGGTTATGGAGAATCATTGATTGAGGCAATTGATAAAATTGCACTGGAAGAAGGCGTACATAATATTACTCTTACAGGGCATAGTTTAGGCGGTGTGATGGCCTCTACGCTTGGTGTGTATTTAAAGAGACGTTATATTGATAGAGGAAATAATAATATTCGTATTCATGTTTCCTCCTTTGCTGCCCCAACCGCTGGTAACGATGTTTTCGCATCCTATAGTGAATCTGTTTTTAATGGAACATTACTATCTAGCTATGAAAGTAATTTTCTCCGGATCCATAATCGTAAAGATATCGTTACCCTAGCCTGGAGTGTAAAAGGATTAGAAGAAATTAAGGTTCTCTATCCAATATCCACTTTAATCGTTAACGGTTTTATTTCAGTCGTGAAGGATAAGAATTACACTCAACTTACACCAGATTTACCTTTTACTGCACCTGATTTAAAACCTTCTACCGGTTTAATTGAAAAACTCGTACTTCAACATATTGATGCGTATCCCAAAGAATACGGCATGAGTTTTACCGTCGTTAATGATCGTGCTAATCCACCAACTGATTATGATATTGTTGTAATTAACGATGGTCAATCTCGCAATATTAGAGAGTTTTTATCATCTATTGTTCAAGATGAAAACAAGACCTGATAATTTCATCGTATTGACTCTTTTTATAATTTAACCCGAATGGAACCTTGATTAAAGGTTCCATTTATTACAATAAAAGTTTATTCCAGACAATTAACCATCTGCCAAGTTATTATTGACCCGTCATCCCTCTGCCAAAATTATTTATAGTAACCATTATCACATTAATTAAACTTTCTTTGACAAAAATATCACTTAATGGTAGTGAAATTCATTATCATCTGACTTTTCATAAAACAAAACATTACAGAAGGAAACCAAAATGGAACCAAAAAAGCTAGAAACCAGAAGATTAATATTACAGCAAGCACCCCGTGGCCCTACCCAGATGATGGTGCCCTGGAATATATAAATAAGATCGCGATACCATCAATGGCAGAAGAAAATGCATGGTATTGGACTATAAGAAAGAAGGATGATCCATCAACAATAATAGGAATGATATCACTATATGATCAAGAAAATAATAATAGAGGTTTCTGGCTAGATCCACAGTGGCATCGGAACGGATTTATGACCGAAGCAGTCCAAGTAGTCACTGATTTTTGGTTTAATACCCTAAATCGCAAAGTACTCAGAGCACCTAAATCCAGTGACAATATTGCTTCAAGGAAGATATCAATTAAAAGTGGTATGCGATTAATAAGACTAGAGAATAAAGACTATACCCTATGGATTTCAAGTTGCATCGCGACGGCAAGGGAGCGAATCCCCGGGAGCATAGATAACTATGTGACTGGGGTGAGTGAGTGCAGCCAACAAAGAGGCAGCTTGAAAGATAACGAGTATATGTTAGCGGAAGAATGCTCTCGGAGATATGGGAAATAACTCACGACGAGTGGAATAAAAATAATCCTCAAAAAGAGTAACCGCCTTACATGTTTATGGGCATGCTTTTCTGAACGCTGCCCAAGTTCACTTTTTATCGCAGAGAAAGAGCAAAATAAAATAATAGCCCCAATGGAAAGTTCTAAGTTGCTCTTAATCACCCGTCACAACATGTGCTATATCAGCAGACGTTTTTAACGTTCTTATCTCTTCAAACAGCGTTGTCGCCTCTTCATATTCTTTGCGTAAATAACCAAGCCACTGTTTAATACGAGCAACATGATATTGCCCGGTATCACCCTGTTTTTCCAACCGGATATATTTTTGCAATAGTTGAACAACGTCCTGCCAACACATTTTTGGTTCGTTATATTTCACCACTCGGCTCAAATTAGGAACATGAAGCGCCCCCCGCCCAATCATGACCGCATCACAACCTGTCACACTCAGGCAATCCTGCGCACTTTGCCAATCCCAAATTTCACCGTTGGCGATAACCGGAATAGAAAGACGTTGACGGATTTCACCAATCGCTTGCCAGTTAATACGCTCCGCTTTGTAACCATCCTCTCTGGTCCGCCCATGAACCGTAATTTCCGTCGCGCCCGCCTGTTGTACCGCATCGGCAATTTCACATTGCCGATCACCACTATCCCAACCTAAGCGAACCTTAACCGTCACAGGCAAATGAGCAGGTACGGCTTCACGTATCGCTTTCGCTCCCTGATAAATCAGTTCAGGATCTTTCAGCAACGTTGCTCCGCCACCGCTACCATTGACTGTTTTTGATGGACAACCGCAATTCAAATCAACGCCATAAGATCCTAGTTCAATCGCTCGTGCCGCGTTTTCTGCCAGCCACCACGGATATTGACCCAAGAGCTGAACCCTTACCAATGTGCCGGATGGTGTCCGGCTTTGGTTACGTAATTCAGGACAAAGCTTATAAAAAGATTTTACCGGCAATAGGCTATCGACAACCCGTAAAAATTCCGTAATGCACAAATCGTACTCATTGATTTCACTCAGAAGTTCCCTAACCAAAGAGTCCAGCACACCTTCCATCGGAGCCAGTAAAACCCGCATTAATTAACCCCAGACGTTAGACGATTTATGGGATACATCATGATTGCCGCTACGCTGACGCGAAGGCGCCCCAGAACGGCGATGGCTATTTTTCTGCCGATTATCGCCACGTGCCTGACGACCATTTTGGATAGGTTCAGCCTTGATGGTTGGATCTGGCTCATAGCCGGGAATTGCCATACGGGGAATCTCCCGTTTTAACAAACGTTCAATATCTTTCAACAGTTTGTGCTCATCAACACAGACCAGAGAAAGTGCCTGCCCTGTTGCATCTGCTCGACCAGTACGACCAATACGGTGGACATAATCTTCAGCGACATTAGGCAATTCAAAATTCACCACATAAGGCAGTTGATCAATGTCCAGACCGCGGGCAGCAATATCTGTCGCTACCAACACTCTGATCCGGCCATCTTTAAAATCAGCCAGTGCACGGGTTCTTGCTCCCTGACTTTTATTACCATGAATAGCCGAAGCCGTTATACCATCTTTATTTAACTGTTCTGCCAAGCGGTTCGCACCATGCTTGGTTCGGGTAAATACCAGAACTTGCTGCCAGTTACGGCTGCCGATCAAGAAAGAGAGCAGCTCACCTTTACGCTTTTTATCGACAAAGTGAACAAGCTGTTCAATCTGCTCAGAAGCAGAGTTACGACGTGCAACTTCAACACTGACGGGATCTCGCAATAACTTATTAGCTAAATTTTTGATATCGTCAGAGAAAGTTGCAGAAAACAGTAAATTTTGCCGTTTCGGTGGTAATTTATTCAGCACCCGGCGAATATCATGAATAAACCCCATATCCAGCATTCGGTCAGCTTCATCCAATACCAGAATTTCTACCCGTGATAAATCAACCGCATTTTGATGTTCAAGATCCAATAACCGCCCTGGTGTTGCGACTAAAATATCCACACCACCACGCAATTTCATCATCTGAGGGTTAATACTGACACCGCCAAAAACAACCAGAGAGCGCAGTCTGAGGTATTTGCTGTAGTCGCGTACATTTTCACCCACTTGAGCAGCTAATTCACGGGTTGGGGTCAGGATTAATGCTCTGACTGGCCGGCGCCCTTTCATCTGAATAGGGGAATCATTTAACCGTTGCAGCATGGGTAAGGTAAAACCTGCGGTTTTACCCGTACCTGTTTGAGCACTCGCTAATAAATCTTTACCCGCTAATACAACAGGAATTGCCTGTTGTTGGATTGGCGTCGGCTCTGAATAACCCTGTTCTTCAACGGCACGCAAAATATCAGCACTTAAGCCAAGTGATTTAAAATTCATAAATAAGAAATGCTCCAGACTTCACCATTCCTGAACGCTATTCAGGGGCAGTTTTATGGGAAGAAAATCAGACGTGGTCAATACCACAAAGGAAAAAACACAAACTGCAATGCGCCATATCTCGGCTATTATACCAGATATACTTTCTGATGATGCAACTAAAACAACAACTATTTACCCGGTAATTTTCATGATCCATGACATTTTTATGCAATTTACATTGATTTACTATAAGTATAGAGTTAACCAATGATTGATATTTTGTTTAAGTCTTTTGATTATTTGCAACAGGATTCATGTCCATGTCAGTCAACAACACCCAAACCGCCAGAGGCGAACAAGCCAAACAACAGCTACTCGAAGCAGCCCTTGAAATTTTCGGTAAATCAGGACTGACCGGTGCAACGACTAGGGAAATTACATTACATGCTCAACAAAACATTGCAGCCATAGCTTATTATTTTGGCTCTAAAGAGGGGCTTTATCAGGCAGTTGCCCAGTATATTACTGACACAATTAAGACTGAGTTCACTCATCTTTTTAAAAAAATTGATGATTTTTTTTCATCATCAGCACCGTACTCACCAGAAAATATATTGAGGATGATTCATGAAGGATTCCTTGGAATTAACCGCCTGATGATTGAAAAAGAGAGTATTAATATCAGCCGGATAATGGCCAGAGAACAACTTGCACCAACCGATGCTTATACCCTAATCCATGAGCAAGCGCTCGTGCCTCTTCACAGCAGATTAAATAAACTGATTGCCAGCTATATCGGCGCCGATGAACATCAGCTTTCTACCATGCTACACACTCATGCTCTCATGGGAGAAGTTCTCACTTTCCGCATGGCGAGGGAAACTTTATTACGTCAGACAGGCTGGAATAATATCGGGCCCGAAGAATATAAATTGATTGATCAGATCCTGATCCAGCATATCGATTTATTACTGAATGGACTGAAAAAACATAATCCGAATAAATAAAATAACAGGGAATATCATGTACAACAAAAAACTCACTCTGGCAATATTGGTGACCGCGATTATTCTTAGTGCTATTTTAGGAAGTTACTATTATCAAGGTAAAAATGATAAAATTCTGACCCTCTATGGCAATGTAGATATACGTACTGTTAATCTTAGTTTCCGGGTTGGGGGTAAACTCGCTAGTCTACAAGTTGATGAAGGCGATACCATTGCGGCCAATCAAGTGATCGGCCAGCTGGACAATGGACCATTTATTAACGCTCTCAATAAAGCGAAAGCCACTCGTGATAGCACTAAAGCACGTTTAGCCATGATGGAAGAGGGTTATCGCACAGAAGAAATTGCCCAAGTCCGTTCGGAAGTTGCACAACGCGAGGCTGCCTGGCATTTCGCTGATAGTTTCCTCAAACGCCAACAAGGTTTGTGGCAAAGTAAAGTTATTTCGGCCAACGAATTAGATGATGCTAAAACGAATCACAATCAAGCATTAGCGGCTTTACAAGCGGCCAAAGATAAACTGAACCAGTTCGAAACCGGTTATCGTAAAGAAGAAATTGCAGAAGCCAGAGGCCAGCTTGCTCAAGCCGAAGCGGTTGTCACTCAAGCTGAATTGGATTTACAAGATACTCAACTGACGTCCCCCTCATCCGGTACTATCCTGACCCGTGCTATTGAACCAGGCACTATGCTGTCAGCCGGCAATACGGTGTTTACACTTTCTCTAACTGACCCGGTTTGGGTAAGAGCCTATATCAGTGAAAGCCATCTCGGACAGGCAACGCCCGGACGTGAAATTTTACTCTATACCGACAGCCGCAAAGATAAACCTTATCACGGCAAAATTGGTTTTGTTTCACCCACAGCCGAATTTACACCAAAGAATGTAGAGACCCCCGATCTACGTACTGATCTCGTCTATCGGTTGCGCATCATTGTCACCGACCCGGATGATGCCCTGCGTCAAGGTATGCCAGTTACACTGCATTTTTCCGATTCAGATAAATAAGAGGCTGTCATGAGCAGCTCTGCATATACGATAAGGTTAGAAAAAGTCGAAAAAATTTTTCCTGGCCTGAATAATCCCGCGGTATCCAGCCTGACCGCAGAGATCTACGGTGGCTCCGTTACTGGCCTTGTAGGGCCGGATGGGGCAGGAAAAACTACGCTGATACGCATGTTAGCGGGTTTACTGAAACCCAATAGCGGTTCTATTGAAATCATGGGGCTTGATCCGATAAAAGACGGCGTACAAGTGCGTTTTGAACTGGGCTATATGCCACAGAAATTTGGCCTATATGAAGATTTAACCGTATTAGAAAACCTGAATCTGTATGCAGATCTGCGTGGCGTACTGGGTGACGAGCGTAAAAAAACCTATGAGCAACTACTTACGTTTACCGATCTGACCCGTTTTACCGGGCGACTGGCGGGCAAACTTTCAGGCGGCATGAAGCAAAAACTGGGGCTTGCCTGTACTCTGCTTGGCAAACCCAAAGTTCTGCTGCTGGACGAACCCGGCGTTGGAGTTGACCCGATAGCCCGCCGCGAACTCTGGCGGATGGTTCACGAACTGGCAGATGATGGGATGCTAATCCTCTGGAGTACTTCTTATCTGGATGAAGCCGAGCAATGTCGTGATGTCCTGTTACTTAATCAAGGAAAACTGCTCTACAGCGGACAACCACAAAAACTGACCCAAAAGATGTCCGGGCGTTCTTTTCTGCTTAGTGCCAAACAGGATTCCCGTAGAAAAATGCTGCAACACGCTCTTACCTTGCCACAAGTAACAGATGGCGTGATTCAGGGGAAATATGTTCGTCTTATTCTCAAGCCTGATGCCTCTCCGCAAGCATTACTTAGCCAGCTTGAGCTACCTGATGCTGAAATCGTTAAAGCCGCTCCCCGCTTTGAAGATGCTTTTATCGATTTACTCGGTGGTGGTTCCACCCGCCATTCGGAACTAGCAGAGATCATGCCACGGATTGCTGCTAACCCGACGGAAACAGTCATTGAAGCACAGGATTTAACCAAAAAATTTGGCGATTTTGCTGCCACTGACCATGTTGATTTTCAGGTGAAACGTGGAGAAATCTTTGGTCTGCTTGGCCCGAACGGTGCCGGTAAATCCACCACGTTTAAAATGATGTGCGGGCTCATGGTGCCGACTGGCGGTAAGGCGCTGGTATTGGGAATGGATCTGAAAACCAGCTCCGGGAAAGCCCGCCAACATTTGGGTTATATGGCGCAAAAATTTTCTCTGTATGGCAACCTGACAGTTGAACAGAACCTGAAATTCTTTTCCGGCATTTACGGCCTGCAAGGGCGCAAGCAAAAAGAAAAAATTGATGGCATGATCGACGCTTTCAATCTCAAATCTGTTTTACATCAAACCACCGACCAATTGCCTCTGGGATATAAACAGCGCCTTGCCCTTTCCTGTGCACTGATGCATGAGCCCGATATTCTGTTCCTGGACGAGCCAACTTCGGGGGTCGATCCGCAGATACGACGCGAATTCTGGCTACATATCAATGGCATGGTAGATAAAGGCGTTACCGTTATGGTGACCACCCACTTTATGGATGAAGCAGAATATTGTGACCGAATAGGGCTGGTATTCCGTGGTAAATTGATTGCCGCCGGAACGCCAGATGACTTGAAACAATTGGTTGCTACTGCTGAAAATCCTGACCCATCAATGGAACAGGCATTTATTAATCTGGTCGTTAATTATGATGAGGAGCTACAATAATGAGTAGCCCAAAGCAACATGCTCCACAGCAAGCTGTCCGCTTCTCTTGGTGGCGATTGAAAGCACTTTGTGTAAAAGAGACGAAACAGATCTTGCGTGATCCCACCAGCGGATTAATTTCTATTGTCATTCCATTGATTCTGCTGTTTATCTTTGGTTACGGTATTAATCTCGACTCCAGTACCATCCGTCTTGGGATTCTGGTAGAACAACAAAGTGAAGATGCTCGTGAATTGATACAGGCTTTTGCTGGTTCGCCCTATATTGAACCCAAAATCAGCGATAATCGTCAGCAATTAATTAATATGATGCAATCAGGAGAAATACGTGGACTAATTGTCATTCCTGTCAATTTCGATGCGCAGCTTGCCCGCCCTGACGGTAAAGCACAAATTCAGGTCATTACTGATGGCAGTGAACCCAATACCGCCAGCTTTGTACAAAATTATGCCAAAGGAGTATGGCAGGTTTGGCTGCAACAAAGAGGGCAAGATCAGGGCAACCCTGTTAATCCGTTAATTGATATGCAGGTTCGTTATTGGTTCAATCCAGCAACAATTAGCCAGCATTTCATCATTCCCGGCGCAATAACCATTATCATCACCGTGGTTGGCGCCATCCTAACGTCATTGGTGGTTGCTCGTGAATGGGAACGCGGTACGATGGAAGCTCTGCTGTCTACTCAAATTACCCGCACCGAATTACTGCTTTCTAAACTCTTGCCTTATCAAGTGCTTGGATCATTCGCTATGCTGCTCTGTATGCTGGTATCGGTATTCGTGCTAGATGTACCATACCGAGGTTCTTTGTGGATATTGTCTGCGATCACTAGCCTCTATCTGGCTACGGCCCTTGGTATTGGGCTTTTGATCTCTACGGTGACACGCAACCAATTTAATGCCGCCATGATAGCGCTGAATGTCGCTTTTTTACCTGCGATTATGCTTTCCGGTTTCATCTTTGAAATAAATAGCATGCCTGCCTTTATTCAGGTAGTGACCTATTTCATCCCGGCTCGTTATTTTGTCAGTAGTTTGCATACGCTCTTTCTGGCGGGAAATATCAGTACGGTACTGATGATAAATCTATTATTACTGATCGCCTCCGCTATTGTGTTTATTGGCCTGACAGCATGGAAAACCCCGCGGCGTCTGGATTAAGAAGGAATTAGCATGTTTTATCGTCTTTACACCCTGATTATTAAAGAATTGCAATCTCTACTCAGAGATCCGCAAACCCGGGCTATCTTAGTTATGCCGGTTATCTTCCAGATGATCTTATTTCCTTTATCAGCAACCCTTGATGTCACTAATGCAACTATTGCTATTTTTGATGAAGACAAAGGCAAAGCCTCTATTGAGCTCACCCAACGGCTAGCAAAATCAAAAGCCTTTCCTGATGTGATATTGCTGAACCATTCACAAGAAATACAACCGATAATCGATCACCAAAAAGCCTTATTATTGGTACGCTTCCCACAAGATTTCAGTGCTAAAATTGCCAGTCATGACCCGGTTTCCCTCCAGGTATTGCTGGATGGACGCAACTCTAACAGCGCTCAAATTGCCGCGGGCTATATCCAAGAAATTGTTCTGAACTATCAGCAAGAACTCATGGGTAATCTGCCCAAAGCCAATAATAGCGAGTTGGTCATCCGCAACTGGTATAACCCTAACTTGGATTATAAATGGTTTGTCGTGCCCTCTTTGGTGGCACTGATTACCACCGTCGGGATATTGACGGTCACGGCGCTATCAATTGCGCGCGAAAGGGAACAGGGAACGCTGGACCAATTACTAGTTTCACCCATGACCACCTGGCAGATTTTCATTGGCAAAGCAGTTCCTGCGGTGATTGTCGCGACCTTTCAGGCAACTTTGGTGCTCGCTATTGGTATCTTCTGCTATCAAATCCCCTTTTCTGGTTCACTAGCGCTGTTTTACTGCGCTATGCTGATATACAGTTTATCGCTGGTGGGATTTGGCCTGTTAATCTCCTCTCTTTGCTACACTCAGCAACAGGCGTTTATTGGTGTATTTGTCTTTATCATGCCCGCCATCTTAATCTCCGGTTATATTTCTCCGGTTGAAAATATGCCCGGATGGCTACAAGATATCACCTGGATTAATCCTATCTGGCACTTTAATGACATCACCAAGCAAATTTATCTCAAAAATGCCGATTTCACGGTTATCTGGAGAAGTCTATGGCCTCTTTTAGCCATTACTACCACAACCGGTAATCTTGCTTATTGGTTGTTTCGGCGGAAAATTGCCTGATGTGATTACACATGTACAAACTTATATGAAAAGTCGTTATATCCAAGAAGAAAAAATGTGTATAATATCAACAATACGACTCTTGATTAGGGTAAGATTATGAAAAACTCACACTCACAAATTGCCATACAAATTAGGGATAAGGAAAATACAACCAAATATATCTCTGATGCTAATCTAGAAGAACGGATTTGTCGTTCTTTGCGCGCATCTTTTTCTCTCGAAGGTAATAAAGTCAGTGATGAATCATGGAAGAAAATGAGCAAAGCAGCTCAATTCCTGACAAAAATCAACTAATCTCACTAACCGCCTTATTAAATAAGGCGGTTAGATTTCTACTCTTTCCATCAATAGCTCTTCTTACTGCATAATGATAAACACGTTTGTTTTTTACAGAGCCATCCAGTATTTCTGAGTTAAAATCAAATCCCTTAGATAAACATAATATTTGTAAATACAATCTAATAGTTCTACCATTCCCATCTTGGAATGGATGTATCCACGCTAATTCTCTATGAATAATAACCAACTTAGCTACGAGTTCATATTTTGTTGATATTTTATTCATCTCATTACGATTACATGTTCGTAAACAAGCTTTCATTGACTGCGATACATAATAATGTTCCATAGTTGGCCTCTCTCTATCACCGACTACAATAACATCTTTTCTATATTGACCAGCCCAACTGTATATATTTCCAAATAACATCTTATGACAATCTACAAACGCCAATTCACCAATAAGTAACGCTCTATTTACTATATACTCTCGAATAAACTTTCCCACTTTTACTCTGGATAGAATTATTTCAGCCCAATCAAGTTGATACTGATATTTGGCATATATCTTATTTTTAGTGGCCAAATATTCATATCTTTCATTAACTCCATCACTTAAAATATAAATCTTATCTTTTTCATTCTTTATTTTAATAGATTTTCCTTTCCCAAAGGGAAAATCATTATGATGAGGCAAGATATGAAAATACTTTTCATTATTAACACCCAAATCTACACCAACTACTGAACCAAATAATAGCAACTAAGATTTTTTATTAAACAACACACCAACAGAATCACCTAACTGTATATCTCTATTCCGTATTTGTTCTGTAGACTCTTTATATCTTAATATATGAGCAACTGAAAATATAAATTCTTTTGTTTTCAATGTTCCTGAGCCGAAAATTACTTCCTTGGTTCTATTATTCCAATAATAATGGTAACTCACTTTCCCACGAATAGTCTTCTTAATATGAGTAATTGGCTCAATCAATAAAGATACTGTTGTGGTATTTTTATTCTGACCAATGGATACAGGTATAAGTTTCGTCATATAAAAATAAGCGTCAGTGTAGCTAAAGTTATTTAACTACACTGAAAATATCAATTAACGGCGATCGCCAAAAATACGCAGCAGCATCAAGAACATATTAATGAAGTCCAGATACAGGGTCAGTGCGCCAACAATAGAGAATTTACGCAAATTCTCTTTGTCATTCACATCCAGATCTTCACCCATCTCTTTCAGCTTCTGAGTGTCATAAGCGGTTAAACCCGCAAAGATAACTACACCAATGTAGGTTACCGCCCACATCAACGCTTCACTCTTTAACCAGAAGTTAACCAGAGAAGCCAAAATGATGCCGATCAGCCCCATAAACAAGAAGCTACCAAGGCCACTCAGGCTACGTTTGGTGGTATAGCCGTAAAAACTCAACGCACCAAACATCCCCGCCGTCACGACAAAAGTAGTGGCAATGGAACCACCAGTATATATTTTAAAAATACCGGAAAGCGTTAGCCCAGTCAGCGCTGAGTAGAGCATAAACAACCCAGTAGCTAACGAAGCTCCCATGCGGTTAATCATGCCAGAGAGGACGAAAACCAATCCCAATTGAGCAATAACTAATCCATAGAAAACCACCGAGTTTGAGAAAATATATTCAACAACATTCTGATTTTGTGACACATACCAAGCCACAAACGCCGTTAACAACAGGCCACAAGTCATCCAACCATAAACTTGGGCCATATAAGTTTGCAAGCCGGTTCCAGCTTGCTGGATTATAGAACCATTTGAGCGTGGATAACGATCCATGGCGCTTACCTTCTATGACAGTGTTTAGAAATTCAGGCTGTTTAATATCAACAACCCACTCAAGTTTTATACATTATCACAGAATATAATCAAAACAATTAACCATTCAATAATTACTTGTATAGCAGTTCATCTATCTGATCAGTTTTCGAAGCGTTTCGCAGAATTTAGCAAACACTCTCATCACCAACGTTTTGCGGCTTCCTGATCACTCTCACGGGATTCAACCCAACGTTCACCATCAGGCAAAAACTCTTTTTTCCAGAAAGGCGCCTGAGTTTTTAAATAATCCATAATAAATTCAGCCGCTGCAAAAGCCATATGACGATGGACGCTTGTCACGCCAACAAACACAATTCCATCACCAGGGTAAAGCGTACCAATCCGGTGGATAACACTGATACGCTGCAATGGCCAGCGCTCCCGTGCTTCGGTGACAATATTTTGTAACGCTTTTTCCGTCATTCCGGGATAGTGTTCCAGTCTCAGGACACTCACTCGGTCACCCAGATTATGATTACGGACTTTGCCGGTGAAAGTGACGATAGCACCATCTTCATCACATTGAGCAAGCCATTGATATTCTTCCCCTACATTGAAATTTTCTGGCCCAACGAAAATGTGGGTGTTTTCCATTTATTACCCCCCAGTCACTGGCGGGAAAAAGGCCACTTCATCACCATCCTGTAATGGGTGCCCACCATGAACAAGAGATTGGTTTACCGCTGACAACAATTTCCCATCTTCCAACGCCAAGGCCCAACGTTCTCCCTTTGATATTAACGCCGTTCTCAAACCGTCAACGGTTGTGTAACGATTATCAATATCCAGTGAGTCAGTACCTACCAGCTCACGTACCTGAGCAAAAAACAGTACCTTAATCATTTATCCACCTTAAAATGGCCTAATTTCCCACCTATCTTCTCCAGCAAACGAACTGGCCCAATGACCATATCTTTCTGTACCGCTTTGCACATATCGTAAATTGTCAAAGCCGCGACTGATGCCGCTGTCAGTGCCTCCATTTCAACGCCAGTTCTCCCAGTCAGACGGCAACAGGATTCAATTCTCACCCGGTTATATTCTGTCTGTGCTTCCAACTGGATTTCTACTTTAGTTAGCTGTAATGGATGACAAAGCGGGATTAATTCCCATGTGCGCTTTGCTGCCTGAATACCGGCAATCCTCGCGGTTGCAAACACATCACCTTTGTGATGGCGACCTTCAATAATCATTGCCAGTGTTTCCGGCTTCATTCCAACAAATGCTTCTGCCCGTGCCTCGCGTGATGTTTCAGCTTTAGCAGAAACATCAACCATATGCGCTTCACCAGTAGAATTAATGTGGGTCAATTGAGACATTCTTTACTCCTGAAAAAACAACAATACCAAGCAGTAAATTAACCGCCGATGACAGAAAGATTTGGGGTGATACCGCTGTCACCCTGATGAAGAAAATGGGTTTCCCGTTTATGTCGTAATCCGCCCTGAATACGCAATTTCAAATCATTGAGTTGCTCTTCACTCGATAACAAATCACGCAGTGGTATCCCTTGTTCACCAAACAGGCATAAGTGAAGATGACCTATTGCGGAAACACGCAAGCGATTACAACTTCGGCAGAAATCTTTCTCATAAGGCATAATCAGACCGATTTCCCCCTGATAATCAGGATGGCTAAAAACTTGTGCCGGGCCATCACTACGTGAGCGTTGAAGCTGATGCCAGCCATTGTGCAGCAAGCGCTCCCGGATAGTTTCGCCAGAAATGTGGTATTTGCGAAACATTTCGCCGCCATCACCAGTTTCCATCAATTCAATAAATCTTAATTGGATAGGACGATCTTTTATCCAGTGAAGAAAAGCCGGCAGGCTGATGTCATTGACGTTTTTCATCAGCACCACGTTGATTTTCACTTTACTGAACCCCGCTTCAAATGCCGCATCAATACCACGTATCACCTGAAAGAATTTGTCCTGTCCGGTAATCGCATGAAACTGACGGGGATCGAGCGAATCCATACTGACATTCACCGAGGTTAGACCCGCCTCTTTCCACTTAGCAATATCTCGTTCCATTCGATAACCATTGGTGGTTACCGCGAGAGTTTTAATCAACTTATTTTCACGTATAACGGAAATAATATCGGTGAAATCGCGGCGCATGGTCGGTTCACCCCCCGTCAAACGGATTTTTTCTGTACCCAGATCGGCAAACGCCCGGCCAACAAGACGGATTTCGGCTAATGTCAAAAAGGAGTGATGTCCACGGGGTTTATAACCATCCGGCAAACAATAAGTGCACCGAAAATTACATACATCGGTGATTGATAGCCGCAAATAGTAAAATTTGCGGGCAAAAGCATCTATGAGTTGTTCCACCATAACACCTTTCCAAATATGGGAGATGCGGGCATTTCTGCCTCGCATCTTGGTGACTCAGTGGTCACGGCCAAAGCATCATATCGCTGTATAAAAAGGGACTTAGATGCAGAGGCTAGGAGTTACTTCCAACATCTATACCCTTCATCTTTCANNATGCTCCTGGGGATTCATTCACTTGCCGCCTCGCTGCAACTCGAAATCTATTAGGTATATGATTTAATGTAAAACACGTTCTCTATATGGATTTTAGCGCTTAACAAAGAAAAATGCGAATACCTACTTTCGTTATATAATTGAATATACAATGAATTACCAAATGTTTAGAATAAATAACAGACAATTTCTATTGGTGATCAGCTAAAACATTGCACCCAATCATAACGTTTGTTCGGTTAATCGTGTTTTATAATAAATTACGCTAAAATTATTCAGCGAATATATGCTCAGTCAGTAATAGGAATTCTATGCGAAACCGCACATTAGCCGATTTAGATCGGGTAGTTGCCTTAGGCGGAGGTCATGGCCTTGGGCGTGTTATGTCCTCTCTTACATCACTAGGCTCTCGCCTGACAGGCATTGTCACCACAACAGATAATGGCGGCTCAACCGGCAGGATCCGGCGTTCAGAAGGCGGTATTGCCTGGGGTGATACCCGCAATTGTTTAAATCAGCTTATTACCGAACCCAGTGTCGCGTCGGCAATGTTCGAATACCGTTTCAGTGGCAATGGCGAGCTGGCAGGGCATAATTTGGGAAATCTGATGCTTAAGGCGTTAGATCATCTGAGTGTCAGACCCCTTGAGGCGATTAATTTAATCCGCAGTTTGCTGAAAGTTAATGCTCATCTTATTCCAATGTCTGAGCAGCCAGTTGACTTGATGGCGATAGATGATCAAGGCAACACCATTTATGGCGAAGTTAATGTTGATCAATTGAATTGTATTCCTCAGGAGTTGATGCTTTATCCGCCTGCGACCGCAACAAAAGAGGCATTGGAGGCTATCACTCAGGCGGATCTGATTATTATCGGCCCAGGCAGCTTCTTCACCAGTCTGATGCCATTGCTTCTGCTTGAAGATCTAACCCAAGCACTACGCCGTAGCAACGCTAATATGATTTATATCGGTAACCTTGGCAAAGAATTAAGTGCCGCAGCCGCTGAACTGACACTGAAAGATAAGCTGGAAATAATGGAAAACAAAATTGGCAGCCGGATAATTGACGCGGTAATCGTTGGCCCGTGCACAGATATCAGCGAACTTAACGACCGGATTATTACTCAGCAAATACTGGAAGCACAGGATATTCCCTACCGCCATGACCGTGAATTACTGCATCAGGCGTTAGAAAATACCCTGCAAAACCTTGGTTAATCAAGAATTAGCAATAAATTGCTCACGCAATGCCTGAACCTGATCCCGAACATTCGCCGCCTGCTCGAATTCAAGATCCTGCGCATGCTGGTACATCTTCGCTTCCAGCTCGCAGATTTTGCTTTCCAACTCTTTGGCAGACAGGTTGCTGAATGTTTCCGCTGTGACAACCGCTTTACCTCTGCCCCTCCCTTTGCCACCCGTTGGCTGCCCGATTCGCAGAATATCACCAATCTTCTTATTCAGACCTTTTGGAACAATGCCATGTTTTTCATTAAATATCTGCTGTTTAGCACGCCGGCGCTCAGTTTCACCAATAGCTTTCGCCATTGAATCAGTGATCTTATCGCCATAAAGAATCGCCTTGCCATGCAAGTTACGGGCTGCACGCCCAATAGTTTGAATTAATGAACGCTCAGAACGCAGGAAACCTTCTTTATCAGCATCAAGAATGGCCACCAGAGAAACCTCTGGCATGTCCAACCCTTCTCTCAGCAAGTTAATACCCACTAATACATCGAACTCACCTAAACGAAGATCCCGAATAATTTCCACCCGTTCGACAGTATCAATATCCGAGTGCAAATAGCGAACCCGTTCACCGTGTTCTTCCAAATACTCCGTTAAGTCCTCCGCCATTCGCTTAGTCAACGTGGTGACCAACACCCGCTCATTTTTCACCGCCCGAATGCGGATTTCAGACAGTAAGTCATCAACCTGAGTGGTTACCGGGCGAACTTCTATTTCAGGATCAAGCAAACCAGTAGGACGCACCACTTGTTCCACCACATCGCTACTGGATTTTTCCAATTCATATTTGCCTGGCGTAGCAGAAATATAAATTGTCTGTGGAGCCAGTGCTTCAAATTCTTCAAACCGAAGTGGTCGATTATCCAGCGCAGAAGGCATACGGAAACCATATTCCACCAGCGTCTCTTTGCGGGAACGATCCCCTCTGTACATTCCACCAATTTGCGGGATGGTAACATGCGATTCATCCACTACCAGCAAACCATCAGCAGGGAGATAATCAAACAGGGTCGGCGGCGGCTCCCCTTCAGTTCGGCCAGAGAGGTAACGGGAATAGTTTTCAATGCCGGAGCAATAACCCAATTCATTCATCATTTCCAAATCAAATTGAGTACGCTGCGTAATACGCTGCTCTTCCAGCAGCTTACCATTTGCCAGCAATACCTTACGCCGCTGCTCAAGCTCAATTTTAATCGCTTCCATTGCCTGAATAATACGCTCACGTGGAGTAACATAGTGAGTTTTCGGATAAACGGTGTATCGTGGAACATGATATTGAATCTGTCCTGTTAGTGGATCAAACAGTGATAGCCGTTCTACTTCATCATCAAATAGCTCAACGCGCAGGGCATGCTCATCAGATTCAGCCGGAAAGATATCTATCACTTCACCGCGTACCCTAAATGTCCCCCGCTGAAATGCCTGATCATTACGGGTATATTGCAATTCAGCTAAACGCCGCAGAATGGAACGTTGATCAATCATCATACCGTTGGTCAGGTGGAGCATCATTTTCAGGTAACTATCAGGATCACCCAAACCATAAATAGCCGATACAGACGCAACAACAATCACATCTCGCCGCTCCAGCAAAGCTTTTGTGGCGGACAGGCGCATTTGCTCAATGTGTTCGTTCACGGAAGCATCTTTTTCGATAAAAGTATCGGAACTCGGCACATAAGCTTCCGGCTGGTAATAATCGTAATAGGAAACAAAGTACTCTACGGCATTTTCTGGGAAAAAGTCCTTCATTTCGCTGTAAAGTTGAGCTGCCAGTGTCTTGTTCGGAGCAAGTACCATCGTCGGTCGGTTTAAATTGGCTATCACATTAGCGATAGTAAATGTCTTACCCGACCCCGTAACCCCTAGCAAAGTCTGGTGGGCAAGCCCGTCTTCTAAGCCTTCTTGTAATTGACGGATGGCCTCTGGTTGATCACCCCCCGGTTGGAAGTCAGAATGTAATTTGAACACCTTACTCATCGGTATCTCACTTTCCTAACATTAATTCATCTATACCCGTTATCTTTCAAGTTGCCTCTTTGTTGGCTGCACTCACTCACCCCGGTCACATAGTTATCTATGCTCCCGGGGATTCGCTCCCTTGCCGTCGCGATGCATCCTGAAATCCATAGGGTATATAATACTGGATATAAAACCAGCTTCAAGCTGGTTTTATAAAAACGGGCTTAAGTTGGTCACTTCCCTATCAATTAAACATTCGTTGATATCAAAATAAATACCATTTTATCCCCAAAATTATCTTGATTTTTCCATTTTTTATATGATCGGCTGAAAGGTGACAACATGAGACATCATCACAGGTCAGATAGGGCTTGATTTTAGTTATCTTATTGATTTTTAATATAATTAAAACAAAGACGAGAATAACATCAACCTTGACGAAAGCCGCGTATTTTCTTGCATCGCGTAACTTTTCTAAGTCTAATACACAAGGTTATCCACAGGAATAGTGGATAACTCTACAAACCCTATTAACTGTACGAGGTTGCAACATCATGCCACAAAATAGGTATCCTCTATCGATAAAAATTTTTACTATTTTTTTGACCTTTATCTCAATTATTCATTTCAAAAAAATGAATAAATTTGCTGAAAAAGTAAGAATTTTCTCATAGGAATTAAACATCAATAAATTATATTCGTTCAATATTACCAGCGTTAAAGGTAGATAATTTTCGATTTTTTCTGTAGACTGAGCGAAAAAAACTGCCTTTTCTGCATCAAACAACAGCAAACAATACGGGTTAGATTGGGATTTTTATTCAATAAGAGATAACTGGTGAACAGTTTCCTGTACGAAATCTGTTACTCAAGAGAGCGTCGTGCTTTACCTAAGCGGAAATAGGATTCTCTGTTTCCTACGCTTTCAGCAATAGCAGATTCAATATCATCAACAGCATTTTTGACTATGCCGATATGAACAATATCGATATAAACATTTACCAAAAAACAACAACTGGCTTAATTGGCCATGAGCAAAACTCGCTTCTTAACTAGAATATTAAGGTATATCCTTGATAAATTAATGAATTCACATCAGCATATCCTCTATTTTACAAAACGAGCCCCATCGTGACCGCTCAAAAAAAAATGATAGATACACAAATATCAAATCGGCACAGCCCTCATAAAACGTCCAATATTCTGCTGGCTATTTTCGATCGAAAAACTTACTTTGTATCTATCACTCACAATTTCAATCGATTGCTGTTCCAAAGCATCTTTATACTGCCATTTCCTGGTGTGTTAACTGTGTTACTATTTTATTGTTTTATTAATTTCAGTCCTGATGTTTATTTTACTTCCCTCTCTTTCCTGGTGATTCCCTAGTGCTAAAAAAATAACCCACTTTCAAACTCGAAGGATAAAGTAGCTCTTCCCCGAGAGATTTATAATAAGAATAATATTTTGTTTGATGCTATCTGATGACCCAAAAACACATCAATACAACTTAACATTATTATAATAAAATCCATAAAGTCAACATAAAAATAAACATAAAGTTCAGTTTTGTGTAAACTTTATAATGAATTTTACTTAATTACATGATTTAACTTTTGTTTTTAGAATATAAAGGTAAATCCATGAGCATTTTCTAATATAGGATATGCTAATATAGATAATCATAAAAATAAGATATTAAAAGTAAAATCAATAAATTATCACAATGAGTGGTTTTTTCACACTGGACAATATCATCAAGTAATATATAGTAATGCGGTTATCTTTATATAAAGGATTCTCATGAAAACGTCTAATGCACAGCGAAAAACAAATATCATTAAAAATATAGAATATTTGATACGTACCCGTGGAGAAACCAAGAGCTCTTTTTCCAACCGAACAGGATTGACCCGTACCACCATTTATAAAATCCTGGAAGGGCAAGTCAATAACGTTCAACAATCTACGGTTCTTCGGATCTCCGATTTTTTCGGCGTTTCCTGTGAAGAAATAGAATATTATGACCTTGAACAATTAGAGCGCCTCAATGAAACACTCTCAACCGAAGGCAATAAAAATCCTTCGGCTATCCCTATCGTTCCACAATCTGAATTTTTAGCCGTTTCTGAGAAAAAAATAGGTCAACTTGTTACCGAGTATCCTCTTACCTATTTCTTTGGTGATGAATCAAACATGCTGGCTCTTAAAGTCGAATCGGCAATAGAGGATACCTTCATACCCGGTGAGGTGATCATCATAAAACGTCCCCCCGCATTAGTCACCAATACGCCATTATTGTATTACTCTAAGGAAATTGGGTTCTTTATCCGGCAAGAAAAAAACGATGACTGTCTCGATAGGAAACCCTACAGAAACGCTTATTTTTTAGGCTACATCGTAGGAGAAAGACTATAAATGACAGTAAATCAAAAGTTTAAGTTATTGGGATTTTCAAGGTATGGTAAATTATCGGCAAATGTTATGGTGCTCGCGACAGGTAAAACTATTACTATGGGGTTAAAAGAGCTAGTTGATAGTGATATTTCAGAAGATCTGAGCAGACATGAGCTCAGTACTATATACCGGAAATTATACAGCCACAGTAATATCGTAACAGCTTATGAACTTGGGGATCGTCATGAGCGTTCATGGCAAGCCTATTTACTCATTAGCATCGCACTCAGTGTTATCTATATTTTCTCTACCATATGTGGTGTGAAGCCCATTCACATCCCGATCATTAATATTGTCACGCCTCCCGGTGTTTTCATTTACCCTATCACCTTCTTGCTGGTCGATATTCTAAACGAATTCTATGGATTACGTCTGGCAAGAAGAACGATTATTATCTCTTTTGCAGCGAACTTATTATTTGTCCTAGGTCTTTGGGGAACCGCACTGATGCCAAGTGTCCCTGGATGGGAGTTTGGTGCAACTTATAATGGAATAGTGAATAGCATCGTATCTGTATTACTGGCATCATCTCTTGCTTATTTTATCTCTGAGAATATAAACTCGTATCTCCTTTGCAAAATAAAATCTCTCACCAATTCAAAGTATCTTTTCCTACGAGTAATAACCAGCACTGTCATCGCCTCAGCATTCGATAGCATAATATTCTGCTCAATTGCTTTTTATGGTGTTCTCGGTATAGATATCATAAAAGAAATGATTATTGCCCAGTTTCTCATTAAAGTGGCTTATTCTATCCTGGGTGTAGGCCCTATTTATCTGGTAAGGAGGATATTCAGAAATTATATAAACCGACCAGTAGATGCGCCAGTGAATAAAAAACTTGCCGAAGTATAAATAGAGATCAAGTTTTATCAGAATATAGAAAAATATCATTTTTATGCCGGAATATCACTCCGGCATGTTGCCCTAAATAACCTTCTATACCTAATAGATTTCGAGTTGCAGCGCGGCGGCAAGTGAACGAATCCCCAGGAGCATAGCAAACTATGTGACTGGGGTGAGTGAAAGCAGCCAACAA
>NZ_JAHZMK010000015.1:0-32759 GCF_020387775.1 Photorhabdus antumapuensis | reverse complement strand
TATTCAATTATTCAATTATTCAGTAATTTTAAATCTATATATCCCCCTAAATGATTAAAATATTCTTGCGTTAAATGAGGAATCGTACCTAATAAAGGAGCAGGTAACATACGTTCTAGTGTCGCCAAATATTCTTGCTGGCGTTTGCCTGCTGGCTCAACCTCATTAGCTATCCAGCCTGCAAAATGTAATTCTGAACCTATAATTGCTTCCACGGTAAGGATCGCGTGATTAATACAACCTAGTTTCATCCCCACTGTCAAAATAACCGGCAATTGCTCTTTAACCACCCAGTCAGCAAAAGTCACCGCTTCTGATAAAGGGGTATACCAACCACCAGCGCCCTCAACTAAAACCCAGTCTGCTTTCTTTTCTAACTGATGCAGCCCCGTAGACATAACAGCAAAATCAATAGGTTGATTCAAGTCATCACTGGCAATATGGGGTGATGTTGCTTCAACAAATACTAGCGGATTCACTTCTTCATATTGCAAAGACACAGAACTATTTGCCAGCAATGCCAATGCATCGGAATTACGAACACCTGCCGGTGTCATTTTACTACCAGAAGCAACGGGTTTATAACCTGCTGTTTTATATCCTGCTTTAGTTGCCGCTTGTAACAAAGCACAACTTACAACTGTTTTACCCACTTCGGTATCTGTACCCGCCAAAAACCAGCGCTTAGTCACGATGAATCACTCCAAAAACAACCTGATAACTAAGAGGTAACTGTTCATTTTCCCGTGGATAAGCCTGCTCCAGAGCAATCAGCCGTCCACGCGTCATCAGTCCTTGCTGTCGCCCATAATGAAGGTGAGTCGCGCCAATCCCTTTCAGAGAACCCAATAGCGGCAATATATGAGAATATTGCTGGCGATGAACCTGATTAATAAGACAATGCCGGAACCCTTGACAGGCATCTTTAATTGTCTGTTGCGGCAGGAACTGATTAATATGCTGGTAGTTATCGACCGCACTCCAAGCTTGCTTCAATTCATGCAATGAACCTTTAGCCAAGGTGGAAAACAGAATCAATCCACCAGGACGGGTTACCCGATAAAGTTCTCTTAAAGCACTGGATAAATTATCACACCACTGAACAACCAGATTACTGAAACAGATATCAACACTGCTGTCAGCAAGCCCTAAATGTTCAATATCCCCTTGTAGATAATAGTCAGCCGCCAACTGTTTACGAGCATGAATCAGCATACCTGATGCCAAATCCAACCCAATAACCTGCTTCCCCTGTTGTCGCCAGCGGTGACTAAAAAAGCCCGTACCACAACCGGCATCCAATACTAATTTGCCGGGATGCTCACCAACTTGTTGCATGAGGAATTCACCGGTTTGTTGCTGTAATTTCGCTACCACATCATAATTGGCGGCCGCTCGTCCAAATGCTCCAGCAATCGCCTGTTTATTGGCAAATTCAGCTACGGAACCCATGCAACGCCTCCATCAACATATCAATATCCTGTGGCATATGTCTGGCTGTCAAAGTAATACGTAATCTGGCGCGGCCCGGTGGTACTGTTGGTGGACGGATGGCTTTAACCCAAATTCCTTTTTGTTGCAGATACTGAGACAAGGACACACTCAGCTCATTATCACTCACAATCAATGGCTGAATTGCGGTAGTTGAATCTGTCAGATCGAATGGCAGTTTCTGAGCTTGCTGGCGGAAATAATTGATATTCTGCTGTAAGCGTTGGCGCAATTCATCACCAGATTGTATCTGCCGAACAGCCTCGGAAAGCGCATGCGCCTGTGCAGGGGGCATAGCAGTGCTGTAGATCAGATGACGGGCATACTGAATTAGATATTCTGCCGTCTGCTCATCACAAAGCACCGCTGCACCACTCAACCCAAATGCTTTGCCAAAAGTGACAATCAAGATCTCCGGCTTGACTTCCTGTTGCCAACAACTTCCCCTTCCCTGCTCACCACAGACACCAATACCATGAGCATCATCCACCATTAACCAACTGCCAGAAGTTCTGGTTTGCCGATAAATATCGGCTAGCGGGGCGCAGTCACCATCCATACTGAACACACCTTCGGTTACCACCAGCGTCTTTCCAACACAAGGCGTTGCCAATAAATTTGCAAGTGATTCAGATTGATTATGCAGAAAACGCCGTAGCTGAGCGGGGGAATGCATAGCCGCTTCCATTAATGAAGCATGACTCAGACGATCGGCAATAATCCGATCCTGTTCCGTCATTAACGCGGCAATAACCCCCTGATTAGCAGAATACCCTGAAATAAACAGTAATGCTTTTGGATAACCCAACCAGTCAGCCAGTTGTTGTTCCAATAGCTGATGAGCCTTTGTATAACCCGCAATATGACCTGAACCGCCGCTGCCAACACCATATTGTTCAGCTCCCTGCTGCCATGCGGAAATGATTGCAGGATTGGCGCTTAACCCAAGGTAATCATTACTGGAAAAATTAAGATATTTGCCAGCAGCGGTATACAGGAAACGCCCATTTGATTTCTGATTGACCTGCCGCTGACGCCATAGCGAAGTGCCCTGACGCTCAGACAATTGCCGGGAAAGATAAGATGACCAATTCATCATAATGCCGCATTATAAAATTGTTCGTTATCCGCATTGATGATGGCTTCTGCCAAATGCTGCTGTTGCTGATTATCACCGAATGCTGTCTGAGTCTGCTGAGGATTAATACCTAACTTGCGAAATAGTTGTAAATCTTTATCTTCCGCCGGGTTAGGCGTAGTGAGCAACTTACAGCCATAGAAAATAGAATTGGCGCCAGCCATAAAACACATTGCCTGTGTCTGCTCATTCATCTGTTCACGACCTGCGGATAACCGAACATGAGAAGACGGCATCATGATCCTGGCAACCGCAATCGTGCGGATAAAATCGAAAGGGTCTACATCTTCGTTCTCAGCCAATGGCGTGCCTTTGACTTTAACCAACATGTTGATGGGTACACTCTCCGGCGGTTTTGGCAAATTTGCCAGTTGTACCAATAATGCGGCCCGATCACGGATCGCCTCACCCAGACCAACAATACCACCAGAACACACTTTTATTCCGGCCTCCCGTACTTTATCAAGGGTATCCAATCTGTCCTGATAGGTCCGAGTCGTAATGATGTTGCCATAAAATTCCGGGGAGGTATCAAGGTTGTGGTTGTAGTAATCCAATCCTGCATCCGCCAACCGCTGTGCTTGTAAACCATTAAGCATACCCAATGTCATGCAGGTTTCCATTCCCAATGCTTTGACTTCCTTAACCATTTTCTCCAGATAAGGCATATCCCTCTCATGGGGATTTTTCCACGCAGCCCCCATACAAAAACGTGTTGAACCCGCATTTTTAGCCTTACGAGCAGAATCAATCACCTGTTCCACTTCCATCAACCGCTCTTTTTCGAGACCGGTTTTGTAACGGGAGCTTTGCGGACAATATTTGCAATCTTCCGGACAAGCCCCCGTTTTGATGGAAAGTAGTGTACTGACCTGCACTTGCTGTGGGTCAAAGTAGATACGATGAACCTGTTGTGCTTGAAATAATAATTCGAAAAAAGGTTTATCAAACAGCTCTTGCGCCTGATTAATTGTCCATTGCTTACGCTCAATCACAATAACATCTCCAGTGTGAAAAAAGTCTAGTCAGTTTAAATAATGCCGTTATACTGTCAACCAATTTTAATAATATTAGTTTACATTAGCCTTATGACTTCTTCTGATATTGAATTTGATCTACGCCATATTTGGCATCCCTATACCTCCATGACTAGCCCTCTTCCGGTTTATCCGGTTGTTAGTGCTTCTGGTGTGGAACTAGAGTTGACTGATGGCCGTAAGCTGGTGGATGGCATGTCTTCCTGGTGGGCTGCCATTCATGGATATAACCATCCGGTACTGAACCAAGCCGCTAAAATTCAGATTGATCAGATGTCTCATGTCATGTTTGGTGGAATTACCCATCTACCCGCAATCGCACTTTCCAGACAATTAGTGGCAATCTCCCCGCCATCACTGGAATGTGTTTTTCTGGCTGATTCAGGTTCTGTTGCAGTGGAAGTGGCTCTGAAAATGGCATTGCAATACTGGCACGCAAAAGGTGAGAAACGTCAGCGTATTTTGACATTACGTCACGGTTATCACGGCGACACATTCGGTGCTATGTCTGTCTGTGATCCCGACAATTCAATGCATAATCTCTACAAAGGCTATCTGCCACCCCATCTGTTTGCCGAATCATCTCAGTGCGGATTTGACTCTCAATGGGACGAGCGGGATATCATGCCATTTCGCACTTTACTGGAGCAGCATTCCCTTGATATTGCCGCAGTGATCCTTGAACCTATCGTACAGGGTGCTGGAGGAATGCGAATTTATCATCCTGAATATTTGCGTCAGATCAGAATGCTTTGTGATCAGCACCGGATTCTATTAATTGCAGATGAAATTGCCACCGGCTTTGGCCGCACAGGAAAATTGTTTGCTTGTGAACATGCTGAAATTGAGCCAGATATTTTATGTGTAGGAAAAGCACTGACGGGTGGTTATATGACGCTATCAGCAACACTGACAACCCGTAAGGTAGCCGAAACAATTAGCAATGGTGAAGCAGGCTGTTTTATGCATGGTCCAACGTTTATGGGCAATCCATTAGCTTGTGCCGTAGCAGAAGCCAGTTTGAACTTGTTATTACAAAGCCCTTGGCAACAACGTATTAAATCAATTGAAAACCAATTAAAGACTGAATTGATGCCACTAAAACACCATGCAAAAGTGGCTGATGTTCGGATATTAGGTGCAATTGGCATCGTGGAGATGAAACAGCCTGTGAATATGGCGGCGCTACAACACCATTTTGTTTCTCAAGGTGTCTGGATAAGACCATTTGGCAAACTGATTTATTTGATGCCACCTTATATTATTCAACCAGAGCAACTTTCACGTCTGACAAAGGCCGTCTCTAGTGCAATTAATTTGTAATTTTTTATTATTAAACAAATTTTTTTGAATTTATTACGAACAATTAGTAAAGCTGAATTTCAGCTCGATCGAAAAAGCCCCCAATCGGGAGCCTTTTTTGAAAAATCTCTTCCCACTCCAACCTTCATAGCGAATAGAGGCGGGTGCTTACACAAGTAGAGTTACCTCTGGGCAAAGATTATTCAACAAATCGTCACAGTCAGGCAACGACAAAACGTCAACAACATTGTTCATAGATAAAAAAATCCTTATAGTTCATTGGGGTGATTAAGATTAACAAGAGGATGGGCGAGCAGTGCATAACGATTGAGTAATTGATTAAAACGGGTGTTAATTTGCTGACACAATGCCGGGGAGACCGTGCCACTTTTTTGTTGTTCGGCCAGTTGGCGCAGCAACTCTTCCAAGGGCGGTGTACTGAGCAACGGCTGCCGGATGCCAAACACCATCGATTTCAGTTCAGAACCGGTGAGATAACGACCCCGTTTTTCATCCAAAGCGTCGAGTCGTTCAGCCAGTTGTTGCAGACGTAATTTCGCCAGATGGTAATTTTCCAGCGCCTGCATCGGTAATGCATTGGCTTCACGCTGGTGTAACCACCCATTGTCCATCTCCTGCACCGTTTGGCTGGCCGGCCATAATGTTCGCAGTTGATGTAATAGCTGCGCCCCATACGTCAATCGCCACAACACAGGCAAGGCATCCAAACTTGCCAATTGTGCCCGGCTGGCCGCCAGTGTTTCCTCCTGCAACTGAGTCAACAACACTGCGTTGTCCGGGTAGCGTAACTCGGCAAGTTGTGCGGGGAGCAAAGTCTGCGGCAAAGGCTGCGTGGTTACTTGCAATGCCTGCGCCAGCGGCGGCGCTTGTCGCATACCTTTTACCCACCCAATACCGGTCACTGTCAGCGCGCATAACACGACACCCGCGACAAAACCGTGCCCGACTTTCCAACGAGAGGAGGTTAAAGCCCGGACCACTTTAATCTGCGGTTGTACGGACGAAAGGGTTTCCTGTGCCACATACATCAGTTGTGGCTGAGATTGTTCTGCGGACACCAAAATAGTCGTGTCCTCAATAGACGATACAGCGGCAGGAGATAGGGATACCGCCCCCTTTTCCTGTGCCAGACTCTCCAATCGCCGCGCACTGTTGTGAAACTGTACCCGGAGGCTGTCGAGTTTGCTCACATGTTTCAGTTCCAGACGTTGAAAGACTTCGCACAGATGCGCCAGCACCTTTTCTGTGCGATAAATTAGCGGCAGGTCGATATAAGAGAAAACACAGGTCCGCAGTACCTGTTGCAGACGGGCAACCAGCCAGGCAAATATCTCCACCCGCACATGAGTCGGTTGAGGCCAGAATTGTGACCACTGATGGCTCACTAACCCATCAATCAGTGCCAATCCTTCCTCAATACCGGCTAATCCGGTACGCTGTGCACGGGCCAATGTGTACCAGGCCGCACTTTGCAGCTCGACGCCATTTAAACGAAATAGCGCCAGGCAAAGCTGTTCAACCCTGGCCCAGTCAACATCTGGCCGGGCCGGATGGCTCAGTTTGCTCATTTCTTCTTTCAGTGCACTGAATTCAGGCAGTGCACGCGGGTCATCCCCCGTATGTACGGTGTAACCGGATGAAATTGCGGCCATAACATGTAGCCTCTGTTGCGTGATTAATACAGGCCAGAAAGGCAAACCCAAATAGCCTGATGAAACAAAAAATTAATCTATGCGCCCTTGCTGGCGTAAATGGCGGATCAAGACTTGCCCTTCCGGCACAAACTCCGTGCTAAAACGCACCAGTCCCACGCCTTTCAATTCCGCCTTGATGTCATAACGCAGATGCGCCGGTTCAAGCTGCGGCAGTAATGTCACCCTGATCTGCTTCAAACGCGGTTCATAAGTCAGCAGCGTCTGTTCGATCGTCGTGACCAAACGCTGTGATGAGGCCGGTAACGCTTGCAGGATGGTGTTGAGATCAGGCAGGCCGTAATCCGGTAAATGGGCGAGCGAACCCGCACGGCTGTTGAGGATGCGTTGCATATTGTTCAACACCGATAAAATCACCTGATCCCGCGGGCTGATCTGATCGATATCCAGCTCCCCGTTAAAGTGACGTGTCAACATTTCGTAAAGTGAGGGTCTCAACTGTTTCATCGGTTACTCCTTCATCGGATCCAGTGTCAATGTGCCGTTACCCAATTCGATAGTGCGCGGTTTATCTGCCGCCAGTTCATCACGCCTGAGCACCCGTCGCCAATCATGATGAGTCACATCCGGTGTATGGAACAGGCCCACCACCGCCACAAACCGCGCCGCCTTTTCCATCGGCATATCCAGCGCCACACTGCCCCCCGGCGCCACTCGGATATCCCGCTGGGCCAGCCTGTCCGCCTTGAGTGCCTCACTGTCACCACTCAACAGGTCGGCGTAACTGGCGTGTTCAAAGGCTTGATTGTCTTTCAGCTGATAGACACGCACCACCGTACTGAGCGGGATTTGCGCCTCATTGGTGTTGAGCGCACTGCGGGCATTAAAATCCAGATGCAGTGTCTTCACCTGCTGATGGAAAATGGATTGAGTCACGGCGACCGTGCCGTCGGTCATCGTCTGTGTCAGACCGCACCCCGCTAACCCTGTGGTCGCCAGCCACACCATGCTCCCCATCAGGACGGATTTAACATTGATAACCGCCATTTTCGGCCTCCCGATATTGATACTCAGACAATAACCCCTGATAGTGACCCAGATTGATCGTCACCCTGCCTGAAACAGCCTGTGCGCCCGGTTTTAACCCCAGTACCCCTGTGCGCCCTAACCGAACACGCTGTTTTCCCAACTGAGCCGGCGGCAATAGCCGTTTAGGTAACGTAAGATGTAATCGCACACCGCAGCGCCAGCCCAGATAAACTCGCAATAGCACCAACAGATCGGTATGCAGTTCTCTCTGCGGTAACCAACCCTGAGCCTCTTCAGCATCATCAGTATAAAGCGCCAGTACCATCTGACTGTTAACATCCGTCCCCATCTTTCCCAACACCGGACGTTGAGAGAGCGGAACCGGAGGGTGACGGTTCAGACGAGCCGGTTGCGTCAGCCGCACCCGCCGGCGATCATGCGCAGTCACTTTCGCCTGCGTCAACGGCGCCAACAGCCCGACCAGCTCAATCACCCCTTCGGCGGTCCGGGTTGGCAACCGCATGGTGCCGAGCAGAGCAAGAAAGCGAGAAACCGGTGTCGCAACCTGTTGCTGACTCCCCGGTATGCCTAAGCCAATCAGCCCAAGCAAGCACTGTGATGTCTCATCTTTCCCCCCGGGCTGATAAGTGGCCGGATAGGAATATTTACGCCAGATGCGGTAATACTGGGTCATCATCCGATGATTAAAAATATCCAAAAAGTCTGTCACGCCTTCATAGCCGTCACACCGCAGGACAATATCGTCCAGATAAACCGTCGGGAGCGGTGAATCCACACCGTACAGGCCCAGAAATGTGGTACGCACTGTCGGAGGCTGCTCCCGTTGTGTCTCATCCCATTCGGCATTTCTCAGCTCACTGGCGGGAAAATCCGTTCCGGGATGCGGCCGGAAACGGACCGGATCATCATCCGGGGAAAGGGTACTGCCCAGAGGCGGACGCTCATCCCGCCGACTTTCCAGCAACTGGCAGAAACGATAAAAGTTAAAACCAGAAATGTCTGGCGCCAGTTGTTGGACTAACCGGGAATACGCGGACTGTGATTTTCTTTCCATCGTAAACATCTCTCCGAAGGTTGTAGGATCAGGGTCAACTGGTTAAACAAGTGAATATCGCTATACAGCGAAAAGAAACGGTTCAGCATCTCACCGAACAAAAAAATATCGCCCTCGCCGGAGAAACCGCTACGGTTAAGGACAATCTCAATATCAACCCCCCGGAGCAAAAAGCCTTTCTCAAAACGCTGGATCATGCTGTGTTTCACCCCGACAATGGCATCCAGACGACGGCAGTTCATCTCGTCATCAGTCCAGTTATAAAGCCCCAGCGTCCCGCGCAGCACCTCCGGGTTATCCATCATGCTGAGAAAGTTGGAGCCGAGATGACTGAGTATCCGCCAGTGGAAACGGTCATTCGCCGGGGGATAACAAGGCAGCGTGGGTGAGCAGAGGTTTCTTACCCGCAGTTTGCCACCGGGGGATTGCAAGGTCTGTTCGAGTTGCGCATCCCGCAATGCCTGGCGGGGTAACTGGCCGTTGGTGCCCGTGATACGCAGCGATAACGTTTCATCATTAATCTCCGGGTCATTTTCAAACGATTCACCGCCGAGGATCAGCCAGGTATCATGCAAACCGGAAGGACTCGCACTGACACGCGTGTGATAGTAACGTTCCGGCGCGGTGCTGCGCATGATCCCGCCCCGATGGCGAAAGCTGCTAAACGGCACAAAACGTTGGGCTTCACCCCGCCCGGAAGTGAGCACATCATCTACTGAGTAAATTTCGGTGTGACCATCCTGAATGCGCATCGGACGCAGTAAATACTCATGTTGCAACCGCGAAATGGGCATCGGATCGGCCTCGACATTAAACAGGTTGATCACCGGGACACAATGCAACCGGATATTCTCCGCCGAAAAGGGCAACTCAAACGGCCACAGTTCACTCAATACGATATCCAGTTCAAACCACGGCGTACCGGCAGGAATATGCAATGTTTCCAGTCCATTGAGGGCCACAAACATAAATTTTTCACGGAAAGTAAAATATTCCATCAACAGTTGATAACCACTGAACGCATTTTCCCCTTTGGGCCACAGCACATCATCGTTATCAAACCCCATCGGTGAGAAAAAGCCCTCAAAATAGCGACGCTCCATCCCGGACAAACGTACATACATGTGCTGAGTTTGCCGGGTTAGCGCCAGATGCAGTGCAGAACTCACCGGATTGCCCGCTTTGAGGTACAAGGGCAGTCGCGTCAAATCAACTTTATTCCAATCCGCCCGTTGACCACAGTCAAAACGCAGACGGATCACTGAACGTCCATCGATTTCATTTTGCAGCGTGGCCGAAGTGATGTGCAACGGCGTGATGCACATATCACGGGTAGTACGGTAGTAGCATCGTGTCTGACGCGGTCCCACAGGCTGCGATACCACCTCAAACCCTTTGGCAATACTCTCACTTCTTGGCAAATCCTGATAATCCGGTGCCAGTTCCACAATGGAAAGTGAGGGGATCGTGCGCATATAATGCGGCCACAACAGGCTGACCAGCCCTTCCGTCAACTCTGGCAAACTGTCGTCGAGCTTCTGACGCATCCGGCCCATCAGGAAAGCAAAGCCTTCGAGTAACCGCTCCACATAAGGATCGAGATCCCGTTCGTCATCCAGATTAAGCATGGCGGCCCGATCCGGGTGCGCTGATGCAAACTCTTTACCTGCCTCACGCAGATAGCGCATTTCCGCCTCGTAATAGCGGAGAATTAAATCATCCATCGCATGGTTCTCTTGATTGTTACAAAAATTCGGAAGAAGGAAATCTATACCCGTAAAATCAGCCACATAACACAACCGCCCGGACCGGATCAATCGCCACCAAGCCCGCGAACAGCGTCTCCATGCGTTGGGCCATCCGCCCCTTATCGTGTTCACTGCGCTGGGCTTTCATCCGCAGCAACTTCAGCAGGCACGCTTTCACCTCAAACATCAGTTCCGGCTCCCATTCATCAAGACGGAGTGGCTCATCGGCATTCAGCTCGGTCAACAGATGCAGCGCGATTTCATTTTTGCCGTACTGCTCCGCCACGCGCGCCATCAACAGACGCTGTAACCAGCGGTGACGTGCCCCATTGATGCCCGGCAATTGCCCCAACCACGACAACGCGGCATCAATGCCTTCGCTGTCCGCCAGTTGCAGCGCTTCCGGCTCCAACGCTAAAACGTCATCATCGCGCCGGGGTTGGGCCGGCGAAGGCGCAAACGACCAGTCCTCCTTAACATGATGAATCTGTTGAATTATCCAGCCGGCAGTCACTTCATCAGCAAAAGGGCTCCCATCGTCATATGCCAGGTTTTCCAGCCCCGGCAGCCGTTCAAGCCATATTCTCAGGTCCTGTTTAATTATCTCTCCCCAACCTTCATAGTCGCCGCCTAGCTGACTCAAGGACTGACAGAGATACCACTGTAAATCGAGCCAAAAATGATTAACCCCTTCCGCAAACATCCGCTCGGCCTGCTCCAACAGTTCATGCCAGCTTTGTTGCCGGTAGAGCCGTTTTAACAAGGCCCGGTATTCCTTTCGGGGTGGCAGCAGACGGGTACGCCCATCACCATCCTGTGGCGGTAACTGATGCACAGTATCCCAGCGCACACTGCGCATCAGCCGAGCGGAAGAGAGCCAGCCCTGGGGCTGTTCACGCAGATAGCGTGCCAGTTCACGCGTCCGTTCCAGCAAGTCACGCCCGGATTGCACCGGACGCCATACCGGCGATTCCCTCGGGGGGGACGGGTTGCCTTGCATCAACGGTAACGGTGTCTGAGCGGTCGTTTGCGGTACCGCTGCCATCCCCCCCGACTGCGCCAGCCGGGTTTCCAGTATGCCGGCCAATCCGGTCAGCGAGGGACGAGCATCCTCATCCCAGGTAGCAAATACCTGTTCCAGTAATGCCAGCGACGCCAGAATATGTTCGAAATCCATCCGATTGACTTCAGGATAAAGCGACAGACTGTCCTGAATTTTGGTTCCCGTCAGCCACTCCAGCGCGGCTTTACGACTACCGGCCCGACAAGGTAGCAACGCTTCACCAAAACGTTCGACCAATGCAGCCAACAACGCCAGCCCTTCTGCCAGGCCCCGTTCTCCCTCCTGATGCAGACGCGCCCACACGTAATAAGTCGCCACGCGGACATCTTTACATTCCGTAGTCAGCAGCTTTTGCGCCAGTTCACCGATAAGTTCGGTATCAATACCACTGAGTTTATTGACCTCCTCCCGCATACGTTGAAAATCGTCGTTATAGGCCGGATCATCACCCGTGGGCGCTTCTGGACTGATGGGGAATAACCAGTTTTCCCACAATGCCGTACTTTCTCGCGCTTCGGCCAGCACCTCTCGCCCGGCAAAATAATTTGTTATCAGTTGTTGCAGCATAGTTTATTCCTCTTTCACGCTGAATATCTGGGTCGGCAGCCGGAATCCTTTCAAGGCCAGCAACGCCAGCGGACCTTTCCCGACTTCGGTACGTAATACCCAGGTCAGCGGCAATCCGTCCGGCGCAGTCAATGTCAGCCGGTAACGACTGCCGTCCAGCGCAGTCACCTTCGCCTGCGCTAACCACCGCATTAACCCCCACGTCCCCGGATAATCACCAAACACTCTCGCCCCGGTGTTCACACTCGTCCACGTCAGCACCACGCCGGGGTTATCACTGTCCCCCGGCCAGCGCAAACGCTGCCAGCTCTCCATCTGGTTAAAGTAACGCAACCTTTGCCCGTCTATCGTCAGGTCCGTTTCCGCCACATCCCGCACCGGTTTCGCCCGCAGTTCAAACCGTATCCCCTGCCCCCCATTCACAAATAATACATCCGATAACTGACTGAGCTGATTTATCGCCGTCAAAAATGCCGGGTTAATATGCAGACCCTGACTGTTCACTTCATCCACCACCCAGTGTTTACCCTCTTTATGCAGCACGCCCCCTAACTGACTGCACAGAAACTGTTCTATCCGTCCGGTATCCGCCCGAATAAACTGCCCCAGCATCGGCAACGAGGCTTCATTTGGTTCCTCGACAAACGGGTAACGCCCATCAAAGGCGGCCTGCCAGTCTGAGACCACCGACGACTGCCACTGCGCATTGAGACTGGCCGCTGACGGCTGTAACACCGTCTGCCATGCCTGGGTTAACGGTTGTACAAACACCGTCTGACCAAACCCGTTCCATTCCGCCCCCAGACTGGCGGCTATCAAACTGCCATAGGTCCGCGTATCGGTCAGCTCCATACTTTTCCCCTGAAACACACTCTGTGCCAGTGCTTCCATCACCGCCGGAGGGTCATCGGTATTCGCCAGTTGTTGCAGCGCCAGACGAATACGAGTGACTCGCGTCAGGAAGGTTTGCAGACTGAGTGACGGGTCCGACGTCAGCCCGTTTTCCGCCGGGCTTTTGCCCATCAGCGCCAGCAACGGACCAAATGTGCTTTCCAGTGGCCCCGGTGGCTCACCAGTCTGGTCAATCATTGGCAGCTTATTTTTCTGGAACAGGTTTTGCGCCGATTTCACCAGCGGATCCGCTAACGCCGCGCCCTGTTGTCCGGCTTCTCCCTGATAAGCCAGCGTGTCCATCAGGGCAATCAACGGCGACTGACGCACATCCGCCATCAGGGTTAACTGGTCAATGGTATCGGACAGGTTATGCACTTTATTCCAGCGCAGACTATTGAGGAAGTGCAGCCATGCCCCGGCGAAATCAGTGAAATAACGTTCCGTCAATCGGGCTTTCAACTCCACCGGTGAAACCGCCTTCAATACCGGCTGACGACCGTCACTGAGCACCCAGTCAATCTCTTCCTGCCGGGAAGCCACCCCCTGCGCTATCGCTTTTTGTACCTGCCCCTCCCACGCCTGACGGGTAAACATCCCCGGCACCACCTGACGGGTGGTAAATAATCGACTCGCATCAGTAGCCCCGGTCATCTGCGCCAGCCTTAAATCTCCATAACTGTGGGCCACCTGTTGCAATATTTTCTGGTACAGCCTCGTTTCTGCCTGACGCTGCCCAAGCTGATTGAGCAATATCTGACGCACTTCACTGACCAGCCCGTTATCCACGCTGATTTTCCACTCCGGGTGGCGCGGCAAATTCTCCGCATAAAAAGTCAGTAATGCCTCGCCGCTGTTTTGCCACAGGCCATCCGTCACCCCGGCCCGCTGCGGCCAGTTTTCCATCAACACCCGGCTCATAAAGGCCGCCTGGGCTTTTTCCGGCTGAGCCATCATCAGATACGCTTTCAACTGGTTGTACGCCGATGTGATACGCTGATGACGCTGTGCACTGCCGGGCGGCAGATTGACCAGTTCGGTCAGGTGCTGATGGAGCAACCGGGCAGCGTCATCACGTATCAGTTCGGCATTGTTGCGCTGATACACCGGCCACATCGCTTTCAACAAGGCCGTATTCTGATTCAGCCCAAAACCGCTGTACCACGGCGTCTCGTGCGCTGACTGGTGCTGCAACCGGTCAATCTGCAATTGCAAGTCATGCTGACTTAACAGACGGGCCGATAAGGTCCCCTGATAGTCACTGGCCGCACTGATTCGTTCACGACTGACCGCTATCTGATGACGGTTAACCCCAAACGAGGTCACACTGCCCACGCCCCACAACGCTGCCAGCGCTATCACCCCCCACTGGGCGCTTTTCACCCACGGAAAACCCACCGCCTGTCCCCGGATATCCCGCACATGTTCCAGCACGCCATTCCAGCTGACATCCATCAGCCAGCCATGCTCCACCATCCCTGACGGTAGCGGCAGCGGTAAACTGAACGTCACCCCCGCCAGCCCCAACGGCGGCCGGTCTAACAACAACGTCAACTGCCCGACCAGACGCGTCACCCCGCCATCCCGCAATGACTGCGCCAGTCGCAACAGAAAATCGTGACGAACTTCCGCTATCGCCTGTTCCATGCCCCGGCTCGCCAGCGTTGGTATCAGGCTATCCAGACTCTGCGCCAGCCTCTCAGGCGTCTCCCCTTCTGACAGAAAACAGCCCACCGTCTGCGTTGGCCGGTCGCGCTGGTCCCAGTTGCTGTGACGCACATTCCACACATACACCGGCGCCTGCCAGCCCAGCTGTTGGCCCTGTTTCTCTAACATGCGCACGGCGGTATCTATCTGAGCCTGCTGGCTGAGCTGGTCTTCGGTCATCGCCCACACCACGCCATCCAGCGGGCGACGGCGACGCAACTGGCGCAACGCCTGTAACTGGGCTTTATCCGGCGGCGTTTGCAAACTGCCGCCCCACAGTAGCAGGTTGCTTTCGCCCTCCAACCAGTGTTGATGAGTCAGGCCGGGGGCTATCGCCTCCACCTGTTCGCGTTGCCCCATCACCAACAAAATACAGACCCGCCGACGCCAGAGGGGGCCATAACGCCGACGAAGCTGATATTGCAACCGTTGAAAATAAAATGGCGCTTCTGAAAGTACAGCTTGCTCTACGGGCGGGTTAACCGCGATTTCCTGTACAGGCAGACGCTGTTTGTAATCACGAAAAAGATTCAGCAGCCATACCACACCCACCATACTGACAATCCAAACGATTATTTTGACGGCCTGAGTGGACAACCCGACGCGATCGCCCCAGAAAGATAACAATCCGCCCAATACCAGGGCGATCAAACTGGTGACCATACCGACGCCCAAATTACGGGTCATAAAAGCCTTAAACATGGAAATCCCCTGATGAAGTGACATGGTTCAGCGGGGAGAGGGTCCCCAGTTGTAACGTGGCATGGTGCGCTAGCAGAAAAAGCTGTGGTGCCTGCTGATACTCGGCCATTTTCATGGCGAGCGTTAATGCAAACCAATCCGCATATGGCCCTGATTTCCCAAGCCAATGGGGGACGAACTGCTGATCAGGCGTTGCCGGTGCGCTCTGCTGTACGGATGATGGCAAGGCTTGCAATATCTGATTCAACCGAATTAACACCCTGTCTTTCTCCGGTGAGTCGGCATCGTTGTACCACAGTGTCCCGGCAGTGATGGCAGGACGTTGATAACGCAGAAACTGGGCCACACTCTGCTCAGCCTCCGCTGCGACAGTAACCATAGGCCGATGCAGACAGCATTTCGCCGACAATGGAGAAGAAGGAGGTGCCAGTAGCCAAACCACCGCGCCCTCACTGACGGCCTCCGGCGTTTTATCCTCTTCCCAACACCATGCAATGACTAGCATCAACCCCTTGATTTCATCTGTCAGCCAGTCGTTTATCTGGCTGGCATAATCGGATTTAAGCCCTATTGGGCCTTGTAACTGAGACAAAGGCAGCCCCAGTTTTTTCCAAACCTGACAAAATTGTTCCCATACGACAGCTTCGGAACTGTCTAATGAAAAATAGACATTCACCTTATGATTAGCCACATACGCCATCAAACTACTCCGCATCTCTCCCAGTAAATTTTCAAACAAGTTGAGGTAACTGGAAAAAGGGGGCAATACCAGTGCACTATCGCCATTGACCAATACAGCCTTATCCGCCGGTGATGGCACTTCCGGCGGAAAAAACGCGCCATAATCCACAACCTGTATTGCCTGCGAAGCCCACGCTTGCCAGCGCGCCTCCTGCCAGGTGTTCTCTTGTGTCAGCACTTCAGCCTGCTCCCATTCGACGCCGTAACGAAACAGTCGCCAACCGGCAATCACGCCGAACAGTGCGGTTATTCCGGCTAAAGCGACCAATGCATAAAGCAAGCTGGCGGGATCTTTAAACCGATACCAGACACTACCGGCCGCAACTAGGACAGCGAAACAAGCCAGACTGAACAAACGCCACCAAAGCGACCAGATTGGCGGTTCTGGCCGGTGTACGGAATAAGATGGCGGAATATCCCAAGCCATTATTATTACTCCCCTATTCCGGCTTTGGTCGTACTGGAAATAACATAACAACCGCATTGGCAAAGCGCTTTATCAAATGCGACCGGTTTACCATCGGAAATACATTGAGAATTAGCTTTAACAATCCGGTTAATACCATGCCCTTCCAGCGGACAACTGACCAAATCATTTAATAATGCGACTCTTTTCCCTTCAATTTCGATAGAAGAGGAAGCGGAGATCACTTCACCGCCGCTACTGAGCTTATCGCCCAGTCGAATAACACCTTCAAACATCATGAACCCTATATCATTAAGAATAAATTTTTCACATTTTCAGCGTAATAATATTATCGCCCTCATTTTTCGACCCCGCCGGCAAAAGCGTTTGAATAACTTTATTAACATCATCTCTATCAATAAATTTCTTTGAGCATACGATGTCGATTTTCTGATTTAAATTCACGGTAATCAGCAAACTATTTTCGCGTTCCTCAATTCGTCTAATATATTCATAAGGCAAAAAGAGGGTTTTACTCAACCCAAATACACGCTCGGTCTCGATACCTCTCCCGGACAAAATAAACCGTGGAATCTGAAACCCTATTATTACCCTGATATTCAGAGAATGAGGACAGAGCAACTTTTTGAATCGACAACAAACACCCAATAAAATAAACCACACCAAAAGGAAAGAAACAGGGCGTATTAAGCATTAAAAAGAGCTGATTTTTGCATACTTTGGTATTTTGAGAATAACCAACAGATTAACCACCTCCAGAAAGATAAAAATCAGCATAAATATTAATATCTTATCAAGAAAACTCCTCACTTGATAAGAGAGTCCAGGATAACTGACATCAAGCCATTCTATGGCAGCGAATAAGAGCAAATATGTCAATAGATTAATAGCAAGATCTATCCGAACCATTTTATAGATCTGTTTCACAAAAACGCCTTGATTTACACAAAATTACAAACAAACCAAATAAAAAAAGACAAAAATTCACATTGGATAATTCGTTACTGAATTTTCCAAAGACACGTAATCTTTTAATATCTCTACAACTCAGCGTAGATAATTCTGAGGACTATCCCATAAATCTTTAGCTCCATCCTATTACCTGAATCAGTAATAGTAGTAATGGCTCAGGATACAAAGCTTATCCGGTAATACTTCTTCACTGTTTTCAGGCGATGGATTAGCTCTTATCTCCTTAATCTTTTTCCTAGTTAATTTACTCAGACTAAGATCCTGCGGATTCGGGAAATCCAACACTGAGAAAATATCCTGAGCCAGTTTAACTGACGGCCACGGTTTTTTGATGCTGATAAAATATGCATAGAAAGAAAATACGGTTGCCACAGCCATAATACATAAAGTTAAAAGATCTGGTCCATCCCAAAAATTGCCCCCTCCTGAAAAAAAGATAGCACCAAGACAAATAGCTACGATCATAAAAAATACGCAGAAAGTATAAAAGACTTCATCCCAAGCTTTTGACCGTCTCCCTTTATTACAACACGGCGTGATAGAAATCGTTCTGCGTTCAGGGTTTGTTAATGCATAAACGACATAATATTCTCCCTGATCGGTCACCGCTAATTCAACATAATCACCGGTTTTGACTGTCGTCAACCCTATCCAACCATGAAAAGGGATGCCATTGATTTTCCCCTGCACAAAATGACATATTTCACTTAATCGCACTTCAGTCCGTAAATTCACCGCAGCCTGAGAGGTATTTCCCAACATCGCCAGCAATAATGCACCAAATTGCCTATTCTCCTCCCGGCGGGCAAATTCTTCGGGGTCATATTCACGATCAGAAAAATAGCCTTTGACACAGAGTATTTCCCACTCTTCCAACACACCACTCACTTTAATTAAGGGTTTACGCGGGGGCAATTCCGGCGGCGGCGGCTCTTTTGCTAATATCGCATCCAGTTCAGGGATTTTAGCTTGAAGTTCCGCAATGGCTTTTTCTACCTCTTCTCTATCCTCAGGCCAACGTTGAATTCTTTCCCGCTTAACCTTTACCAATATATCAATGTCTTTTCTTTGATCTTTTACTTCTTCAAAGTCAATAGCACCTTTTAACATCTGATAAGTATTCATGAGAGCACCTTAATTGCACCGGCAAAGTTTTTACTTTGTTCTTCATATAACTTATCTTTCTGTGATTCAGGGTAAATCAATTGCGTGGCTTCCAAACCTCTCACCGGTTCTAACCCAAAAACACAATTACGGCACCATTTTTGTAAATCATTATCGACATATAATGAAACCAGCCACTCAAGAATAAGTACCCCAAGCATGACTTGCCAGCTAGCCAGAAAGCCAACCACCCTACCGGCTGCCAAAGATCCCAACATTTTTAATGTAGTTTCTAAAATCCCCCTATCCATCAGTTTTCTTTCTATCAATACTTCTAGCAACCCGCCGGATGCTTTTAGCATTGCGCCAACATCAGCCCCAATTTTGCAGACGATTAATCCAAAGTACTGCCAACGCCGTTTGCCATGCCATTCAGATACAAAATCACTGATATCTACCCCCAGATTCAGTGCAGAAGCGAGCGTGCCTGCACTCGACCCGATAAATTTAATGGTGTCAGTAGCGGCCATATTTTTTATTCCGTGCTTCACCATCGGCTCCACAATCTCCATCGCCGTACTCAGTGTACTTAAAAATGCGGCAGTCACCTGAGCATGGCTCTTGGTATCCTCTTTACCCTCTTTTAGCTGATTGGCATACTCCAGCCCGTTAAAAAATAAGACTAATAACTTAATCCGGGATTTTTTTAATACCGGCTCGCCTTCAGCACTTTCAGCAAATTCTTTAAACCTATCGTTATAACTATTCTTCGCATCAAAACGAGCTTTTACTCCTGATTCCTTAAGCTGCGCTAATACCTGCCGCCTAAATAGATCACCGTCTTGAAGCTGCGATACCGACAAATCAACCGCCTGATCAAACGGCACCCCTGAAATCACCGAGAATAGCCCCTTACTCAGCATTTCATTGGTGCTATTCAGCACTTTTCCCAAGCGGGTAAAATTAAAGAACCGGTCGCCCAGCGTGACCAGTCGCCGGTCGCTGTGCAACATCGCCCGGGCAAAGGTGCTGTCGGATCTTGGCGGCTTTTCCAGCACTGCATTCGCTTTATCGTAGGCTTCAACCAGTTTTCCACTCAGCGTCGGCACCGTTTTCATAAACGCTGAGATGTCCGCCGGTTTTTCATTCCCCTTATTCAGCTTCATCTGCTGCAAAAACCCGGCCATCTCTTTCATCACGTCCGGGTTATTCAGTAATAACGAGCGCCAGACAATATTTTCCGGTGACAGCGCGGAATATTGATCGATTTGATCATCTAAAAAGGCACAGCCGGTTTCGGTTACATTCAGCGAAGCGATAGCATAATCCACCGCCTCGCGATAATTGAGGTTGTCCTCCAGTCGGGTGGAATGGAAATCCTGACAACAGGTGATAAATCGGCTCTGTTTTAACCAGTTCACTCTGAACTGGGCCAGTGGCTCCAGCTTTTTCGCCACTTCGGTGCAAAGATCGGCATAACATTGGTTAAATGCCTGTCGTTTAGCCAGATCCAGCTCTGCGGTATATTTTTTCCAATCGTGAGCAAACGCTTGCTTATCCGATTCGATGGCGTGACGGATTGTATCCTCTCTGAGTTTGTCCCACTCCTGAACTGACAAACCCTCCGAATCCGCCCAAGTGATATCCTCTGTTTTATCCGACTTTTTGAAATGTGTGGTGTGTATTTGACGCAACTGATTCTCCACCCCATTCAATGAACTGTCAGTCATAAACTCAATCGACAATTCATCCAGAAAGGTTTTATGCGCCCCGACGATATCATCACTCCAGCCCGCTAACTCATGCGCTATCCCGATCGGATCATGCAACGCGATTAACACTGGCGAGACCGGGGTGCCATCATCTGCCAGCCCCCGCTTTTGCATCGCCCTGACCGTGATATCCGCACACCCCGCCCGCTTGCTACTCCACGGATACAAGGTGCTCTTCGGTCTCAACGCACCGTGATAAATTTCATAGTAGGGCGCCTCTTCTAATGTCCGGCTGATACGAGACACTTTTCGGTTGCAAGGCAGAACATATTTACCGGAGTCATTGTCGCCCAGACAGTAATCGATGACTCCATTCAGGTTCTCTACCGTCGCCTGAGCAATCCCGCTCCCTTCCGGCACACCGCGCCACTGCCACGGTTTCACGCACTGCATCCGCTTTTCCCGTGCTTCACGGTTGTTGTGATAATACTCGATGGTCTCCCGGCTCCACGCTGAGGGCGTGAAAACCAGCCAGGTCTCCTGATACAAGGCGGTATCTCTTAGCACAATAAATTCCACATTGGCGCTCTGATGGGTCGTAACATGACAATCCGCCGTTTTCTGGGGCAAGACACCAAAAGGCGCACTCAGATTTTGCCACAACGCGCCATCCTCGCTGACGCTCCAGGCATCCCAACTCTCCGATTCAAATGGCCCGGCATTGGCGTAATAGACATACAAAAAACCCTGCCGTAAGGCACGCAGCGCATAATGGTAGCCCGGCGCAGAAGGCGCCGGTGTTTCGGCCCACGCCGGCAAGGTTTCAGAAACATTATCGGGCACCACGGTATAGCGCACCGGCAGCAGCGCCGGTCCGGTGGATCCACACGTCTGACATAAGGGTTGACTCATCACAATATCTCCGGGTTCTCTAAAGGAATAATGGCGGGATTGAGATGACGGCAGTCACGAGCCAGAGCTGACCACGCTTCTGCTGTCAGTCTGGCCGTCCGCGTAACATAACCGCCAGCGCTATCGCCCCCTTCATCGGACAACAGCGACTGTATTCGGGGATGTAAATCTATCTCCGGGTGATAGAGCAAGCCGTGCAATGCACAGGCTTCCAGGTCTTGCACCGCGTTAAAGGCATAGCGTGCTGTCACCCGGCGCAACAAGGCCAGCATAATATGCAAGGATCCCAGCTCCGTCCGCCGTAACTGATTACGGTATGCCTGACGATATCGACGCAATGCCCGATTCATCGGCCCTGACCAGGCCATTTCTGCCACCTGTTCCGCTGTCAATGACAGTGAAAAGGTGTACAGTTCCTTCGCCGACCGGGCATTGTCCCGGTGCAGTAACTGACCGTCGCCATCAACCAGATACCAGTCGGTCAATGGCCCCAACAAACGTGAGCGTTGCCAGCTATCCAGCACCGGCCAAAAGGCATTATTGACCGCCGGATCATAAAAACGCAGCATGATTTGCTGTTGAAATGACACGGACTGCACCGCCATCATATTGATATGGCGCGCAATAGCGGACACCGGGCTGGCACTAAACAACCAGCCACATACCATCCGCCCGCGCCCGGCAATCAACTCTGCCGGGTCCGTTTCCTGCAACGCCTGCGTGACGCTCAGCACCAGCAGTTCGGCATCCTCAGACCGATTGAGATCCAGTGGCACCAGCCAGGGAGAATAGCGGGATTCGAAACGGTGATGCTTTATCTGCGTCGGTATCACCGCCGGCTGATGATTCAGGATCGCCGCAGGAAACCCGTCTTCCTGACGGGTATCCAGAAATACAGCCGGGTCAACCAGTAAAAAACCGTGGCCGTCATGCTGAGTAAACGCAGTACGTAAATCAGCCAACAGACTGGTTTGCTGTCTGGCCTCAGCCTCGGGGGAAAAATCATAATCCACAGGCAGTTGAATAGTGGCTTCTGTCATTGTTTACTCCTTATTTGGTCATGCCATTTTGCTCACCCGCCATTCGCGCAGATGCTGATACGCAACGCTCAGGTAAAGTCAGGGCTGAATCCTGACTGACAGGACCGGTTTTCTGTAAAATGTCACACTGGAACCGGGCATTCTTCGGGCCGGCAAAGGAAATATGGCCGTCTTTCAGCGAGATATAAGCCCCCCCCGCACTCCAGACGCAGTTCTGTTTTCGCAGAGACGGTCACGCAATCCTGTTGACTTGCCAGCGTCAGCGCCTGTTGAGCCAGCACCTCCACTGCGTCAGTCTGGGCCTGAATTTCTACCCTGCCAGAAGCTGCCAGCAGCTTTATACCCAACGTTCGGGTGAACAAACTCAAACCATTCCCCACCGCCAGCCGGAATTTCCTGGTGATGCTCATATCCGCATCCCGACCCACGGTGGTGATCAGGTTTTCACCCGCAGAAAGCTGCAAACTGCCCGGGGTCACCTGCGCAATGCCTGACGGCGCGGAAAGTAACAGAGCGCGTTGTTGCAGATCTTTGAGGGTGTCATTCATCAATGCAGTCTGGGTTTCGATATCCGCCAGTTCCGCTTTCGCCGCCTCAGCGGCATGACGCAACCCCGCCGCGGTCTGAATGGCGGCCTCCAGCTCAGACAACGCCCCTTGCATATCCCGTTGCTGACCCGACGCTTTGGTCTGTTGATCGGCACTGATAAACAGCCCCTTCCCGGCCCGGATCGCCCCCCAGTCGTCGGTGCGCAGTTCAAACCCTTCACCGCGCTGATTAGGATGCGGTCGCTGTCCATCCACCAGATGGCCCAGATTCAGCTGACTCTTACCGCCATATTCGGTGCTCAGCTTGATATGTTCTTTGCCGCGTTCGTCGTCCATCCGCAGTTTGTTATTCGCCGGGGTACGCAGGACATTACGTCTGGCGTTGTCGAGGGTCACATGATCTTCGTGACGCGAGTCATGCAATGCATGGGCGATATAGGGCCGGTCCGGGTTGCCCTGTTCAAACGCGATCGCCACTTCGGTTCCCTGGAGCAGCGGCCAGTGGAAACCATAAGTGTTACCCGCATAGGGCCGAGCCAAACGCACCCACAGGCTTTCGCCTCCCAGCGGCCATTCATCCAAATCAAAATCAAACTTGATGCGGTAACGCCCCATTTTGTCGATATGGCTGTAGGTGTCGTTCGGCCAGTCGCTGGTCACCCGCGCCGGCACGGTCCCGGATATCACCGGTCGTTCCCGCAGTGCCGGCCGGTAGCTCAGGATTTCGCTGTAAGGGATACCACTGAAACTGACCAGATAGTTGCTGTCGCGCCGGGCACTGCTTCGCATGGAGACAATCAGTACCCCTGCTTTTTCCACCCCTGCCGGTCTCTCCCCTTCAAGCTCCAGCACTAAACCGGGCACTAGCATCGGGGAAGAGCTTTGACCCCGGATCAGGTGCTGCCGGTACAGATCGCGCTCGTGATGCAAACGGGCATAAAATCCTGCCGTTTCCGGCTGTGGCTGGATCGGTTCTCCCCGCGCCAGAAAATTATCGCCATAACGGTAAATTTCACCGACCACGGTAGTATCCCGATCCCGGCCGACCTGATATTGCAGATCATTGCCCGCTTCCCGATAGTTGTAGTCCCGCACCTTCACCCTTTGCGTGACGACCTGATGTTCAACATGCAAATCCCACACCGAATCACGGTCGTTGTGGTTCATGCCCGCCGGGTCACGCAGCGGCAGGCTGACGTCGTACTGATAATTGCGCTGGTTATCCCCAAACCGCACCACGTCAATCCCCAGACGGCTGTCCACCCCAAAGCGATACCCGATCCCCACTTCCGCCAGTATGCGCTGGATAAAGTCCAGATCGCTCTCCTGCCACTGCACCACCAGTTCCCGCCGGGGATATTCCCGCACCAGCGTGAACAGAAAATCCTGCCCGCGAAATTCGTGTCGTTCACGCAGGATCTTTTCCACAATCTCCGGGACCGACTGGTTCTGGTAAATCGCACAGCGTCGGGTATGGTGCAACAACGCCAGACGCGGCTCCAGACAGACCTGATAGTGGGTTTCATCCGCCGAGGTGGCAAGCCGGTTAAACCGGGTGATGACGCCATGTACGTTACGCACCTGCTCCGGGTTTTCCGGTGCCTGCAAGATAAACGTGGCCGATTTGTTCAATATCACCGCCGGATCGATATCCCTGTTCGGGCTGGTAAAATCAATGGTGTAGCAATAAGGGGCGCACAGGCGCTCTTCCCCGGTGAAGCTGAACACCGCCAGCTCGGCATTGCAGTGCCGCACTTCAAGCCGGTAACGGGCATGGCCCGGCAGCGCTGCTTTACCCGCCTGACGCTGACGGGCGCGAAGCATTTTTCTGTCCATCAATCGTTTTCCTCAGATATCAGATACCGCAGTTTGCTCGGTGAAAGAGAGGGTGATCCCCTCTTCCTGATCGCAACCTAACGTCACCCCGACAGGTTTATAATGGTGTGCCAGACGTTCCAGCAACGCCTGCGATAACACCGGTAAAATTTGCTGACTGAGCAGGCTGTCAATATTGCGGGCGCCGCTGTCTGGTAGCAGGCAGGCATTCACCAGCGTGTCACAAAGGCCACTTTCCACCGTGCAGGTCAGGCCATAATGGGTATGCAGACGCCGGGTGACCTGCCCCAGTTTGATGTCCACAATGCGCCTGAGTGCCTCCGCCGATAACGGGCGGTAAATGACGGTCTGGAAACGCGCCAGCAGGGCCGGCTGGAAGTGGTCGCGCAGAATAGGATGTAACAACTCATGTAACAGCGCGGGCGGGGCATCGGGCTGTTGAGCCAATAGCGCCATCAGCGGATCACTGCCCAGATTGGCGGTCATTAATATCACCGTGTGACGAAAATCAATCTCGCGCCCTTCTCCGTCCCGCATAAAACCGCGATCAAACACCTGATAGAACAGGTTCAGCACGTCACGGTGGGCTTTTTCCACTTCATCCAACAACACAACACTGTAAGGACGCTGGCGTACCGCTTCCGTCAGGATACCCCCCTGCCCGTAACCCACATACCCCGGGGGAGAACCTTTCAACTGGGAAACCGTGTGTGCCTCCTGGTATTCCGACAGGTTAATGGTGATCAGTGAACGCTCACCCCCAAACAGGCTATCCGCTAAAGCCAGCGCAGTTTCGGTTTTCCCGACCCCGCTCGGCCCAACCAGCAGAAACACCCCCAACGGCCCCTGTTCCGGTGTCAGACCGGTTTTCGCCGCCCGGAGACGTTGGGCGATGGCCCGCAACGCGGGAGCCTGACCGATAACCCGTTCCGCTAAATGCGATTCCAGATGCAACAGGCCGGTTTGTTCGTCTTTCAGCAAACTGCTTAAGGGGATGCCGGTCCAGTCAGCGACTACCGTCGCTACGGTGCGCACATCCACATCCGGTGATAGCAACGGTTGCCCCTGTTGACAGGCTGCCAGCCGCTGTTGTAATGCGGCTAACTCCCCCTGCCGGCTGATGTCCTGCCGAATAGCCAGTAACTGTTGCGTAAGCTGTTTTTCCTGTTGGTACTGCTCCTCCCGTTGTTGTTGTTGCCGGCACAGTTCACCGCGTTGCACCGCAATCTGGGCCAGACGATCAGAACAGGCAGGTTGCCCCAGCGCCCTATCTTCCGCTATCGCCTGTTGCTCCACCTCCAGTGCGGTCAATTGAGCCCGGAGCAGCGTCAACGCTTCCGGTACGGTATCCAAACTCATCCGCACCCGCGCACTGGCGGTATCGAGCAGATCCACCGCTTTATCCGGCAGCTGGCGCCCGGTCAGGTAACGGCGGGATAAGGTGACCGCCGCTTTAACCGCCGCGTCCTGAATATGGACACCGTGATGACGGGCATAATGCGCTTTCAGGCCCCGCAGCATCAGGCAGGCGGTTTCATCGTCCGGTTCGTCCACTTTGATCATCTGAAAACGCCGTTCCAGTGCCGCATCCCGTTCAAAATACTGTTTGTATTCCGACCAGGTGGTGGCGGCAAGGGTGCGTAATGTTCCCCGCGCCAGCGCCGGTTTTAACAGGTTAGCGGCATCCGCGCCGCCCGCCTGATTACCGGTACCAATCAGTGTATGGGCTTCATCAATAAACAGTAAAATCGGGGTCGGTGACTGTTGTACCGCCGCCATCACGTTTTTCAGCCGCTGTTCAAATTCGCCTTTTACCCCGGCTCCCGCCTGCAACAATCCCAGATCCAGCGCCCGCACGCTGACGGTTTTCAGGCAGGCGGGGACATGGCCTTCGGCAATACGCAGGGCCAGCCCTTCCACCAGGGCCGTTTTTCCCACCCCCGGTTCACCGACCAGGATCGGGTTGTTTTTTCGCCGGCGAGACAGAATGTCGATCATCTGGCGGATTTCACTGTCACGGCCAAACACCGGATCGATATGGCCTTCTGCCGCCCGGGCCGTGATATCCTGTGTGAATTGGTCCAGAGCGCCCTGTAATACCGGGGGTAAGGAGGCGGTCTGTCGGGCTGACTCATCGGTGCCCATTTCCGCTTCGGCAAATTCGGCGCCGCTCTCGGTCAGACAAGCTGTGACCTGTCTTTCCGGACGTTCCTCTGATTGTTGATCCAGCAACGGGCGCAGGCATTGCAGCTGGGTCTCACTCAGGCTGAGTAACGGCCAGGTATCCTGAGCACGCCACCACGCCGGCTGATTGCGCAGCGCCTGCAACAGGTGCACCGAGCGAATAGATACCGGGTCTTCTTCCCCCGACGCAATCAGCCAGGCCGCCTGTAACCAATGGCACAGGGCTTTCGACAACCGTGGGCGCGAATGACGCGGATGAAGGCGGTGAGGCAGCCGATCAATCGTCGTGAGCAGCGACTGCCACAGCGCGTCCATCGCCCATTCATAACGCCGGGCAATCACGACCATATCGCCTTCACCACTTTCAAACAGTTTGAGCAGCCAGTGTTCCACCGTGATCTCAGCCTGTGCCCGTGTCTGGCAGAGCGCCGCCGCCGCGTCCAACGCCCGGGCGCAATAGGGATTTAAGCGACGCAATAATGCAGTAGAGACTGTATCCATATCAAGTTCCGGTCATATCATGAGGTCAGGCCACCTTCAAGCAGGGGATCACGTTTCGCCATAGCTACCGCACGGCTGAGACGCCTCCGTGATTTCTTGCTCAAACTGTGCCCGTTCCCGGGTAAAAAGTTGTCTGGTGGGGTCTCCCACCGGATTTTGTCTTGAACAGGCGCCGCAATAACGCCGCGCCTGTCAGGTTAAATGGCGGCTATCCCGTCGGCATAGCCGCCGTCAGGGCATTACGCCTGATTGCGCTCATTCCACGCATCAGAGTGAATGATGTTGCCGTCTTTGTACGTCCAGGTGATTTTCTCGTAGCGGAACTCCACACGTTCCAGATGGTTGTGCTTCTCTTTGGCCGGATCTTTGATGTCATGCATCAGCGGCGCCACTTTCACCACCTTCACGTTGTCCAGTTTAGTGGTGAAGTATTCTTTCTCCTGACCGGCGTCATCAATTTGGTACCACTTGATTTCCGCCGATTTCAGGGTCTGGCCGGAGGTGACCGCTTTATACAAATACGGGGTGGATGCATCGACTTCTTTAGTGAACACGAGCGGCGCGTGCACGCGGGTTCCGGTCAGCTTGCCGGTGTTGTTGTCCGTCGGAATATGCAATGCATGTTCCAGCGCCACGATTTCGATGCTGCCTTCCCGGTTCTGCACATCGACAGACCCTTTGATGTCAGCACCGCCGTCATCTTTCAACCATAAATACGCGGGGATCGCCATAATAGGACTCCTGTTGTTGCGTGTGTAATGTCGCCTGCACCGGCGACGTTGTTGTGGATAAAAAATCTGGCACGGGTTGCCGTCACTGGCAGGCGACGGCGCCCGGTACCAGACGGATTTCAACTCTGCGGTTGGCTGCTCGCCCCGCAGGTGTTGAATTGGTGGCGATCGGCTGCGTTGCGCCCTCGCCTTGTACGACGACACACGCGGGCGGTATCTCGCTGGTGTGTAAGATCCAGTCGCGCACCGCGTCTGCCCGCGCCAGTGACAGCGCCTGATTTTTCGCGGCATCGCCGGTAGAGTCGGTATGGCCGGTGATCATCATCAGCCAGCCCGGTTTAGCGCGGATGTCGATCAGCGCGTTGATTAATACTTGAGTCGATCCGGCCTTAAGGCGAGACTGGCCCACATCAAACAGTGACAGACTGTTAAGGCTCAATGTCGGCGGCGGTGTTTTATCTCTCTGCGGCAAAACAGGCGGTGATACCGGTAACACTGCGCGGTTGATAGCCGCCATCAGCGGCGCATAAAGCTGATCGCCCACGTAAAGCCCCAACCCCAAACGCACCGGTTCGCCATCACGACGGTATTTTTCCAGCAATGCCGCGTTCAGCTTGAGTTGATGGTAAGCCTGCCGCCAGGCACCCGCCTCTTTCAGGCCAATCGCGTGATACTGTTGTAAGTCACTGCGTATTTGGCGCCACAGGCGATAGTTATTCCAGGCGCTGGCGGTCAATACCAGACAAACAAACCCGGTCAGCAAGCCTATCCCCCAAGCCACCGCCCGTCGGCGCGGTGTATAACCCCCATAACGTGGCAGCAAGCGCAGCAGGGCATCGGGAAAAGGCGAGACACTCACCGCACCCGCAGTACTGTGGCTGATACGGGGTAAGGTCGTACGGGCGAGCAGCCATTTCGTCCACAGGTTGTTTACCTGCGGGGTTTGGGGCAAAAACATCAATGCCATCGCGAGGGGATAACACGGCGGGCTGACCTGCTCCGGTGACTGGCACTCGCTCAGCACATTTTCCCCCATCCAGCGTTGCCAGGCCGCAACCGCAACCGCCTGCTGCAAACGGGCCGCGCGTTGCTGTGCCTCCCCTTCGGTCAACCAGGTATTCATTCCGATGGCGGAACGTTTTTCACCCCATACCGTCATCATCGGGTGGCCTGCCTGCAATGCGAACCACGGGCTGATATCCCCATCAAGATAGCCGGCAATTAACGCCGGTGTATGACAAGCGGTGAGTTGGGCCACACTCGCCACCTGATAACGAAATGCCCGGATCTGGGCCGTCATGACCGCCGGATCCCGTTGCTGTTCAGGGAAGAGAGTGAATAACACACTGATCTGAGGGGACCAGTCCGGTCTGGCCGCCATAATCGCTTCCGCCAGCGCCCTCATCTCACTTTGCCGCTGTACACAGATAAAACAGCCCTGTGACGTGACGCGCAGCGGTTCTCCGGCAAACAGGCTGGCCACATTCTCCCCGCAAGTCAGCACCACAGGCTGACGCCATGAGGGCGCAGGCAGGGCCGCCAGTAAACGACAAACCGTGTCCTGACGGGAAATTTCACGCACAGCGCGTCCAGTCTGCCACCAGGCAATCATCACGACCATCAGGATCACCCCCAGCCACACGGCAACCGATACCTTGCTCAGCGGGAAGAAAAACCGGCACAGCACCGCCGCCAAAACGCCAGCCAAAAGCCATAGCGCTCTTCTTAATTCGCCACTCAATGTGTTCTCCTTAGCCTGGCCCAACAGACAAGCATTGCTGGAGATAGAGATGCAGACCCCACCACATCAAAGCTACCACGAGCACCGCCTGACACCCCCAAAACCCCAGGGAGCGTGAACGCCAGAATCGCCCCTGACGACGGCGCGCATGGGTTCGGATCGCCTGATGCGGCTGCACCACCATGCCCCCCACACGCTCAGTCAATGCCGCCAGTAAGGACTCGCGCTCTTGGGCAATCTGTACGCTATCACCGCCCTGAAAACCCAGTGCCAATACGCGCTGGAAACAAGTCAGGACCAGCGGAGAGGGGGGTGATTGATTCAGCCCCTGACGGATACGTTCAAACAGCCGCTCCCCGGCATGGTGGGTATTAAAAAATCGCGTCTGCAACAGCGTCTTCGACCAGGTTTCATGCCCATCATCCCGATCAGGACGGCTCAGGACGGTTTCATCCAGCAAGGCACATAAGGCATAGATCACCTGGGTGACGTCATCTTCGCTCACCTCACCGTCTCTTAATTGCTGCTGTGCCGTTTTTATCAATGCCATCCCTTTTTGATATAACGCCTCACCCTGCACTGACTTCTCCCCGTTTTTCAGCGCAATCACTACTATCCCGATATCGAGTATCAGGGGGTCAATTAACATCACTTTGTTCATGAGCGTAATACCGCAAACAGTTCTAACTGCACACCCGACAAGGTGCCCGGGACATAGAAAGCACAGCTCCCCGCCGCCAGCATGGCTTTAGCCAGCGGATTATTCAGATCGAAAGCAAAATACTGGTTTTCCAACCGCAGCGGGACGGCCGCCGGCACATGGCTCAGCGGACGTAAAGGCACCCCACTCAGTGAGCGGTTAATCAGCCGGTCAATATCATCAGGGGCCCCCACTTTACATAATTGCGGAAACTGGGTTTGCAACTGGTGTGCCGGTATCGACGATCGCACGGAGAGATAGAAATCGGCCTCTTCGCACAGGCGTCTATCATGAAACGCGGCTTTCCACTGATTCTCGCGCACCACCTCCAGTTCAATGGCAACGACCCGGGATGGCAAGCTGGCTTCAAGCAAGGTGCTGATAAGCCGTATCAGCGGCGGGAAAACCGCACTCAACTGACGGTGTTGATAACGGGGGATCGCGTCGAGATCATGATCCAACGAGAAGGTCAGCAACGCGCCCGCCAGCTTGACCAACTCACGGTAGATGATCTCCGGATGCAACGCCGGGGCCGCGTTAAAATCATTCAGCACGGGCTCATAGCTGTTAAGCGCATTTAACAACCAGAATAGCGACACATCCGCCACGGCGAAATCGGCCATCCGTTGATTACTCTCACGGCGCATCCCCATTAAACGGGCGCGCTTAGCCCGTAGCTGAGTCAGCAAGAGATCGAGCTGTTCCAACAGGGGCGGATGCGCAGCAAAAGAGAGCAACGGCGGAATAAAGTCGTTATCTATCGTCCAGCCTGCTTGCCCGTCACGTACCAGACGCGCCAGCGGACAGGTCAGATAAGCCCCATTTTCATCCTGCTCAAAACGCAGGGAAAAGGCGTAGCGCTCAACCGCAATGGACTCACAGAGACTGCCGTACCTATCCTGTACCTCAACCCACTCCTGTTGATAACGCAGCGGCGGCTGACCCGGCGCGACTTCTTCACCACGCTGACGGCAGTTCCCGCCGTTGGCATGTTCCAGCGGTAATGCCAGTAATACCTCAACCGTACGCAAATCCGCCGACACAAGGTGCTGCAAATCACAGGCCGCAGGCAGGTTGTCAGCATGATCCGTGTCAATCAACGTTCCATCCGGTAAACGGAGCCTGAGATGCTGAATTTTGAGCCGATTGAAGCGCAGGGCATCCTGATCAAACTGCATATCCAGCACCCCCCAGGGATGGATCAATCCCAGGTGTGCAATGCAATTGTTGGTCAGCGCTTCCCAGTTCGCTTGTTGCTGAAATTGTTGAGGGGTCAAAAAGGCGTCCTCAATCCAGAGCGGGCGTGAAATTTTCATGTTGTTTACCCTTTGGCTTTCGGCATCTGAGAAACCAGAGACAGATTGACGTCCAGTCCCTCGACCTGGAAATGCGGCACCGCATACAACCTGACCCGGAAGAACCCCGGATTGTCATCAATATCTTCAACCATCACCCGCGCTTCACGTAGCGGATGAGAGGCCTGCAAATCGTCAGACGGATCGGTCATCTCCGTCACCAGCGTGTTGATCCAGCGGTTCAGTTCGATTTCAAGCAGACGCCGATCTTTGGTGGTGCCGATGTTCTCCCGCTGGATAAGCTTCAGGTAATGGGCAATGCGGGACAGCAGGAAGATATACGGCAGACGGGCATTGATACGGCTGTTGGCCGTGGCTTCACCGGTGTCGTACACCGCCGGTTTCTGCGTTGAGTTAGCCGAGAAGAAACAGGCGTAATCGCGGTTTTTGTAGTAAGAGAGCGGAATAAAGCCCAGATTAGCGAATTCAAACTCGCGGGTTTCCGGGATCATCACTTCCGAGGGAATTTTAACCTGACTGCCGGTCCCCAGATCGTAGAGGTGGATCGGCAAATCAGTCACCGCACCACCGGCCTTTGGCCCGCGGATCTGCACACACCAGCCATTGTTGACAAAGCTTTTCATCATGTTGGCGGCAAACGCAAACGCGGCATTGGTCCACAAATAGTTATGGTGATCCGGCCCTTTCACCTGCTCAACATAATTAAATGTTCGCACCGGCACGGTATCCGGGCCATACGGCAGACGCCCCAACACCCGCGGTAATGTCAGGCCGATATAACGGGCATCGTCGCTGTCACGGAAGGATTTCCACTTGATGTATTCAGCACGGTCAAAGTAGTTACCGATATCTTTAATGGCCGCGACTTCCG